>CAINEA010000976.1 GCA_903847525.1 uncultured Acetobacteraceae bacterium
GCATGCATTGCCAGGCGGATTCCTTCATATAGCGCGCGTTGCCCCGCTCCCATCTCGATCCATTCCGGGATTTCGGTCTTGGGCGGCAGTTCGCCCAGAACTTCTTCCTTGGTCCGGCGGAGCAGGAATGGGCGCACTCGCCGTCCCAGTATTCTTTGCCGCTCTTCGTCGCCGTGCTTCTCGATCGGGGTGCGGTACCGGCTGCGGAAACTCCGTGAACTACCAAGGAAGCCGGGCGCCAGGAAATCGAACAGCGACCACAGTTCGCCGAGATGGTTCTGCAGCGGCGTGCCGGACAGGCAGATCCGTTGACCCGCTTGCAACCGCAATGCCTGGCGCGTCGTGGCCGCGGTCGGGTTCTTGATCATCTGCGCCTCGTCCAGGATCACCGAATGCCATCCCTGTGCCGTGAGAACCTCGTGGTCGCGGGTCAACAGCGGGTATGTGGTCAGCACGAGGTCATGGGACTCGATGTCGGCGAAGTGTTCCTTCCGGGCGGGGCCGTGCAAGGACAGAAGCTTCAACCGAGGGGCGAAACGCTCCGCTTCCAAAATCCAATTCGGGATGAGGCTGGTCGGGCAGACGATCAGGGCCGGGCGGTCCAGGCGGCCCTGTGCCTGCTCGATTGCCAGATGCGCGAGCGTCTGCACGGTTTTCCCAAGGCCCATATCGTCCGCCAGCACGCCTCCCAGCCCGGCGCCGCGCAGGAATTGTAGCCAGGCCACTCCCTGTGCCTGATAGGGCCGCAGCACGCCGTGGAAGGTTTCCGGCAAGGAAACGGGCGGGATCGCATCGCCGGCCCCGCGCAACTGGCGGCCAAGCGCGCGCAGCGCCTCGCCGCCGCGCCAGGCGATGCCGGTCCTTTCCTCCAGCGCGGCAAGATCAGCCGCATCGTTACGGGTGAATGTGACCTTGCCCGCATCGATGTCGATCCCCCCAACCGAAAAAAGCTCGGTCAGCGCCAGCAGGGTTGGTCGGATGCTGCCGAACGGGATCGACAGCAGCCTGCCGTCGGGCAGCGGCACCACGAACGGTTCGTCGTCATGGTCGTCCTCGTGGTCGATCAGCGTTGCACCGCCAGACCCGGCGATCAGCCGGACCAGGGCGGGCACCAGGTCCACGCGTTTGCCGTCCACCATCACGCCCAGATGCAGCTCCAGCCAGTCGATGCCGGAACCTTCGATCAGCTCGGCGTCGATGTCGCCGTCGGGGGTGGCAAGGCGGATGGGAAAGTCGGGGTCGATCTCGACCGTCCAGCCATCCGCCACCAGCGCTGGGACCTCGTGTATCAGGACATCGATCCACTCGGCTCCGCTCTCGTCGTCGTCCAGCGCGAAGTCGTTGCCGCCGCCGTGCAGCATGTAGGGAGGCAGGATGTCCCAAAGCTGGGCGAAACCGATCCCGCCGAGGCGGGCGAGCGCCGCTCGTTCGCCTTGCCGGTCGCGTTCGATGCGATAGAGGGTGCCGCCCGAGGCGATGATTTCGGGCGATGACTGGCGGTTGCATGACAGGATCACCGGGCCATAACCGAAGGCCAGCCGTGCCAGCGGCGTATCGATGGGGCCTTGCGCGGCGTGGCGGGATCCGGTGAGCGCGCGGTTGAAGGGAAGTGTGCCTTGCATGAGCCGCAGATGCGGCCTGACCGGGCCGTGCAGGAATTGCGGAGGCGGCAGTACCGCCGGGGTAGGCACGGTCAGGGCGGGCAGGCGCCGTGCAAGTTCCGCCGAGACCTTGGGAGCGAATTCCGCCGGGATGGGAGGGGCGGCGAGCAAACGGGCGGCCACGTTGGACGGAAGATCGATGTCCAGCGGTCCGGTCGCGCCGGATGCCGGATCGACATACCACGGCGCGTTCAGCCGCAGGCCCACCAAACCGGCTTCGACCTCCATGCCGGCATGCTGGTTGCCGATTTCGTCCAATTGCCACACGATCCGGCCGGGACGGGCCGGTTCCTCGCGCAAAGCGGGACCGTCGATCCCGGCCCAGCGCGCGCGTCCGGTGGCAATGATCCGGCGCAGCAGTTCCGAGGGGTCATCATCCAGGCCCAGCTCCCCGGCGCCATAACGCATACGCGCGAGCCGGCGCAGGATCGACCGATCGGACGGGCGCAGATACCGCGCTGGCGTATCCACCTGATGTGGCGCGTAGACGCGGGCCGCGCCGAGGCTGCCGTCCTTGCGCAACGTGGCCGTCAGGCACGCAACGCTCAGTGGCGGCACGCCGCGCGTGGCAGCCCCCGGGGCGAGAATATAGAATAGGCGCTGGCGAACCGAGGCCGGATAGTCCTCCGACGCCGTGTCCGCATCGCCCTCCAGCGATTGCAGCCAGGCAGACACGTTATAAGGCAGCTGCGCTTCCTGCGGTGGGAGAGGCGGAACCGGATCGGTTTTCGCGATCACTCGGGTCGGGGCCAATTTGGTGCGCACGGCAATCAGCACGGCGGCGACGTGCTTGCAGTTATAGCCGACCGGGCAGGTGCACGCGCCGCTAAACCCCAATCGTCCGTCGCGTTCCTGCCGCAGGGCGATCTCTTGGCGGTAGGGTTTCACGGCCGTGCCCTGCGTCTCGGCCTGGAGCATGCGACCGCCGCCGGTCACGACCAGGTTCCGCACCTGTCCGCGCGCGGCATAGAAACGGCCCGCCTCCAGTTCGCGCCGGGACGTGATGCGCTGGATGGTTGCGTCGTCAACGCTCGGCGTCTGCGACAGGGAGGTGATGTCCAGGATCGAGTCCATGAGCATGATTATGCCAAGGCTGCCGAGTCGGCGCCAGTTTCAGCGCAGCGCGTCCCGGTGTTCGGGGTGCGCGATGGCGGTCAGGGCCTGGGCGCGCTCGCTGACGGTCAGGCCGCGCAAATCGGCGGCGCCGTATTCGGTGACGACAACATCCACGTCGCTGCGCGGGGTGGTTACCGGGCCGTTCAGCGTCTTGCAGATCCGGCTGGTCCTGCCGCCCCGCGCTGTGCTGGGCAACGCGATGATCGCGTGTCCGCCTGGTGAACGATGGCCGGCGCGAACCAGGTCCGGCTGACCCCCGACGGCGCCGAGCCAATCGTCGCCGGCGGCTTCCGCGTTCACCTGGCCGGTCAGGTCGACTTCCAGCGCGGTGTTGATGCTGACCAGCCTGGGAATGCGCAGCACGTCGCCGGCATGGGTGTGCCAGGATGGCCGCAGCAGCAACGCCGGATTGCGTTCGGCGAAGCGGTACAGACGGTCGGTGCCGAGCAGCACGCCGGCGACCGATTTTCCGGTGTCGATCGGTTTGGTTGCGTTTGTCAGCACGCCGCGTTCGACCAGCCCGACCAGGCTGTCGCCGACCATGCCGGAATGCAGGCCGAGATCGCGCCGGTCGCCGATGCCCTGCATCACCGCTTCCGGGATAGCCCCGACGCCCATCTGCAGCACCGAGCCGTCTTCTATATAGCATGCGACATTTGCCGCGATGGCCTGCTCGGTGGTGCCGATCTTCGTCGGCGCCAGCTGGATCGGCGGGCGGGAGGTTTCCACTATCGCGGTGATGCGGCCGAGGTCCGGTGCGCCCTCGTTATAGGTCCAGGGCAGCTGGTCGTTCACTTCGGCGATCACCACGCGGGCAGTGGCGATCATCGTCTGCAGATAGTCGTTGCTGAGGCCGAAGCTATGCTGCCCGTTCGGCCCGGGCGGGCTGAGCTGCACGAAGGCGACATCGCAGCCGATCTGGCCATCCTGGATGTAGCGGTGGATCTGGCCGAAATGAACCGGGACGATGTCCAGCACCCCGGCCTTGGCCAGCGCGCGCGACGTGCCCATGGGACCGAAGCTGCGGAACCGGATCGTGTCGGCGTGTTCCGGGCGCAGCGTGTCGGAGAAGCAGGAGGCCAGGAACACCGAAACCGGGCCGATAGCGTGGCGCTGCGCCACCAACGCCTCGGTAAGAGTCAGCGGCTCGCCGGTCGCCTGGCCCCAGACGATGTGGTCGCCCGGGCGGATGAATTCGCGCAGATCTAGGTCCGCGGCGCGGATGCGTCTCACGGGATCAGCACGATCTTGCCGGAATGTCGCCGCGACAGCAGGGCGTCGAGTGCGGCAGGCGCCTCGGCCAGCGGGAAGGTTTTCGAAACGCGCGGGCGCAGCTTGCCGGCCGCATGCCAGCGCAGCATTTCCGCGGTGAAGCTGCCGCCGATTTGCGGGTCGCGTTCGTTCTGTGCGCCGAACACCACGCCGGTGACGGCGATGTTCTTCACCAGGATCAAGTTGGCCGGAACGGATTGGATGCGCCCGGCAGCAAACCCGATCACCAGCATGCGCGCATCCCAGGCCACGGCGCGGATGGCCTGATCGAAGGCGTCGCCGCCGACCGGGTCGAAGACGACATCCGCGCCTTCGCCGTTGGTGAGCTCACGCACGCGGTCGCGGATGTTTTCGCGCGTATAGTCGATGGCGTGGTCGGCGCCGTATTCCAGCGTCAGCGCGCATTTTTCCGCGCCGCCGGCGGCAGCGATCACGCGCGCGCCGAGCTGATTGCCGATTTCCACCGCGGTCAGTCCGACGCCGCCGGCGGCTCCCAGCACCAGGAGGGTTTCGCCCGGCTTCAGCCTGCCGCGCCAGGTCAGCGCGTAATAGGACGTGCCATAGACGGCCGGAAAGCCGCCGGCTTCGATGTCGCCCAGGCTGTCATGGATCGGCAGCAGGCAGTCGGCGGAGGTAACGATTTCATCCGCATACCCGCCGCCGAAGCGCAGGAAGCCGAGAACGCGCTGGCCGATATGGAACGGCCTGGCCACATCGGGGCCGATTTCGAGGATTTCGCCGGACACCTCCAGGCCTGGCGTAAACGGCAGAGGCGGTTTCACCTGGTATTTCCCGGCCACCTGCAGCGTGTCGGCGAAGTTCAGCCCGGCGGCCCGTACGCGCACGCGGACCTGGCCCGGACCGATCGGCGGGCTCGGTAGGTCGGCGAGCATGATGTTGCCCGGCGGGCCCCATTCGTGGCAGATCATCGCTTTCATCGGTCAGTTCCTTGAGGGCCCACGCATCGTTTCAGGCGTCCGGAAATACGGCGGTGGCTCCGGATTTCTCCAATGCCGCGATTTCGTTGTCGCTCAGCCCCAGTATCTCACGCAGGATCTCCGCGGTGTGCTCGCCGAGCGCGGGTGCCGGGCGGACGACGCTCAGCGCGTTGGTGCGGAACTGGAATGGGAAGCCCTTCACCCAGTCGCCGCCGGCGATACGTGCATAGGCGGTGCAAGGGGCACCGGTCACTGTATCGTGCATGACATTGCCATCGGCGACCGGCGTGGCGCGAATGCCGCGCTGGGCCAGTTTCGCGATAGCCTCTGGCGAGGTGCGCACGGCGGCCCAGGCTTCCAGCGGTTCCGGCACCTGTTCTTCGGTGCTCGCGTCGGCGCGCAGCGTGATCCAGATGCCGTCGGCGCAGCAGACGCAATCCTGCATCGCGCCGGTGTCGTCGCCGTTGCCCAGGCGGATTTCGTCGCCGGCCAGGATGCGCTCGCCGATCAGGAAGCTCGCGAGTTCGCGCTGCGGAATGTCCAACTGGACGCCCTGGCCGGTGCGGCGCGTCTCCAGCACGGCGGCCACGACAATTCCGGTGGCGAAGATAGAAACGATCTGGTCGGGATAGTTCAACGCGATACCGGAGATCGCCGGCATCCCGTCCGCCGCGCCGCTGATGGAGGCGAGCCCGGACGTGGCATCGAGCGTGGAGCCATAGGATGGCGCCGCACGATCCGGGCCGGTCTCACCCTGGCTGGTGATGGAAGCCAGGATGATGCGCGGGTTGGCGGCCAGCAAATCGGCGAAGGACAGGTTCAACCGCTCGAGCACGCCGCGACGGAAATTCTCAAGCACCACGTCTGCTTTCGCGACCAGGCGCAGGAACAGCGCGCGCCCGTCCGGCGATTTCAGGTCGATCCCGAGGCCACGCTTATTACGGTTGGTGAAGCGAAAGAAGCGGGATTTGTTCCACCAATCGGTGTCCGGGGCGCGCCCGTCCCATGCGCGGAACAAATCTATTGCGGAACCGGCCTCTACCTTCATCACGTCGGCACCAAGGTCGGCGAGCAGGGCCGATGCCGACGCTCCGGCGGTGATCATGCCAAGATCGAGAACGCGAATACCGGCCAGTGGGTGAAGAGCCTCAGCCATGAACGGCGGCCAGCGGGATTGCCCGCTCAGGGGCGGGGGCTGGGGCGAAGCGTGCGCCGTTCCAGACCAGCGGCAGGGTTGGGTAGCGCAGCGAACCGTGCACGGGATGGGCGACATCCGCGAAGAATTTCTGTGCGATGTACTGCGGATCGGCGGCGAGATCGGACAGTCGCCATACCGCCGACAGTGGCACGCCGGCGGATTTTGCCGCTGCATAGATCTGCGCGCGGGTGCGCACGGCGAACCAAGGCGCGATTCGGGCATTGATCGCTGCACCGGCGGTCTGGCGTTGCGGGCGGGTCGCGAAATCCGCGGCTTCCAGGCCGGCTCCGGCGAACAGGCGCACCAGGATCGGCCAGTCCTTTTCGGTGTAGACGAAAGCGGCATGCCCGTCCGCGCAGGCCAGCACCTGGAACTCCCCTGTCGTGCCGGGCCGCGTCGGCGCGCGGCCGGAATACAGCCGGTCGGCGAAGGTCTTCCAATTGGTCCACAGCGCCACGTCGAGGATGGAAATATCGACGATCTCGGCGATGCCCGCATTGGCCAGCGCCGCCACCATGCCGGTGAAGGCGGCCAGTCCGGCGGTATAGGCGCATTGATGTCCGCCGAGCTTCATCGGCGGGCCGTCCGGCTCGCCCACGATGTCCATCAGCCCGCTCATCGCCAGGATGTCGATCTGCTCGATGGGCGGTGACGGGAAATGCCGGTCCGCCATCGGGCTGACCAGCACGCGCACGCGGGGTGCGTCACCGATCAGGGATGAATCGTCCGTGATCACCGCATCTGCCGTGCCCACGAGTTGAACCCGTAATGAATTGTTGTCGGTGGCGGCCGAACGCTTGGAGGTGTTGAGGAACTGGAACAGCGCACTGCGTTCGGCCGGTTCCCCGCTGAGCAGGAAGGGTGGCAGGAAGCGCAGGGGATCGCCGGACGCCGGTTCGATCTTGATCACGTCAGCGCCGAGGTCGGCAGCGATCTTGCCCGCCATGGCGGTGGCCAGGCGTGTCATAATCGGTGCGTCCGGCGCATTCACCTCGACGATCCGGAACTGTTCCAGCGGGCGCCGCTGCGCGCTCATGGATTGCTATTTCCTCTGCATTCTTAAGCTGCCACGGTCCCAGCCTGCGGGCAGTCGCGTCAAGTGCAGCGCCGCCGGGGGCTCCGGCCATCGGATTTGACTGGCCGGGTCGGGACAAAAGCGCCACGATCGCATCCGTCATGCCAGCACCCGAACTCCTGACCATCGGTTATGAAGGCACCACCAGCGCCGAGGTTCTGGCATTGCTGCGCGAGTCCGGCGTTAAGCTGCTGATCGACGTTCGCGCCGTTGCCGCATCCCGCAAGCCGGGGTTTTCCAAAACCAAGCTGGCTGCGGGACTTCAAGAAGCAGGGATCGGCTATCTGCACCTGCAGGGGCTCGGCACGCCGAAGGAAGGACGGCAGGCGGTGCGCTCCGGTCAGCCGCGAAAGATGGAGGCGATCTACACTGAGCACATGAAGTCCGATCGCGCCCAGGCGGAATTGGCGCATGCGATCGAACGGGTTCGGATCGAGCGAAGCTGCCTGCTATGCTTCGAGCGCGATCACAACACCTGCCACCGAAGGCTGGTCGCGGAAGCGATCATCGCCGTGACGGGCCAGCCGGTTCGGCATCTGGCGGTGCCGCAGGCCGTCATCTAGCCGGCCGCAGTCCCATCGCCAGCGAGGTTTCGTCGCCCCGTGCCACATAGGTCAGGTTGCGGCGTGTCGCCCAGGTGTTGATGGTGAAATAGACGGGTATGACGCCCATATCCGATACGGCAATCTCGGCCGCACGGGCATACAGGGCGTTGCGCTTGGCATCGTCCAGCGTGCGCAACGCCTGTCCCAAGGCGGTATCGAATTCGGCATTGGACCAGCGGCCGCGATTGGACGGTCCCATGCCGGTCTTCGGATCGTAGGTCGCCATCAGCGCGGTGAACGGCGAGGAAGCCTCGCCCGACCCCACCCAGCCCGATAGCATCATGCTGAATTCCAGCTTGCTGCCGCGGCTGAACAGCATTCCCGCCGGCATTGGCTGCACGTCGGCCTTGATGCCGATCCTGGCCAGCATCTGCCCGACCGCCTGCGCCACCTGGGCATCCTGCGGGAAGCGATCGTTCGACGATGCCATCACCACGCTGAACCCGTCGCCCCAGCCGGCCTCCTTCAGCAACCGGCGCGCCAGATCGGGATCGTACGGCAGCGGCGGCAGGTTGGGGCTGGCGCC
>CAINEA010000977.1 GCA_903847525.1 uncultured Acetobacteraceae bacterium
GCCTTGGTAAAAGCATCATCCGCTAACGTGTTCGCGCTACCACCCGAGACACTGCCCGGCGGAACCGGCGGCACCGGCAGGTTATCTTGCGCCACAGCGGTAACAGATGCCGCCGCGCTGGAGAACTGGCGGCCCTGGCTTTCCACCGTCGCGATCTGCTTGCCCAGCGCGATTACCTTTGGATCAAGGCCAAGCGACTCACCCCAGAATTCAATGGCCTGGGCCGTGGTCATCGTCTGGCTGCCGTTCTGCACGTTCGCCGCGTTCAGGACGGAGGTATCAGCCCCCTGCACTTTTCCAATATAACCCTGCGCGGCTTGCACGTTGGTGCCGTAGCCGCCGTATTTGGCAAGGGCCGATTCCATCGTCGCGCCACGCTGGTTCAGCAGCTGGTTGATATAGGTCAGGCCGCCGACAATGTTCTGGTTTGGATCGGCCGCGTTGACGCGAAGTTCCGCAGCAGTGCTGGGGATAAGCTGGAAGATGCCGGCAGCGCCGCTTGCTGGGTTGGTCAGCACATTGCCGCTGGTGCCGGCATAGCCACCAGCACCCGGGATCGGCTGAGCGCTGACCTCCCGCAGATGCTCGATGGCACTGGTCACGGCGGTGATCTTGTCGATCGCCCAGGCCGCCGCATCGGTGATGGCGGTGCCCAGCACGTTCGCCAGACTGCGGCCATCCTGTCCGGTTTTCGTGAACGCATCGGACAGGCCGTGCATAGCCTGTTGCAGCGGCGTCAGGCCATCGTCCGTGACGTGCTTCGTGCCGGCCTGCAGCACGGCCAGTTCGCGCGCGAAGGCGCCGGCCTTGTCGCCGGCATCGGCCTGCAGCTTGATGCTGTAGGCCAGGGCCTGGGACATGCCGGGGAAATGCTCGTTCGCCAGATCGGCGGCGGCCTTCGCCGGATCCTGCAAGGCGACAGCCAGCTTCTTCGCCGCATCGGCCGCCGTGCCGCCCAGCATCAGCGAAAGGTCTCCGGCGGTCTTGATCAAGCTTTCCAGCTGCGCCTGGCTGCCGGAGTAGTTCGGCGCGCTGGCGATCACCTGGCCGGCGGCGCGGGCATCGGCAGTGGAGATGCCAGTACTGGCCGCGATTACTTTGGCGGCGGCGGTGACGATGCCGGCGACCTGCACGTAGTCGTCCCGCGTGGCGGAAAGCTGGTTGCGCAGGGTGGCAAGCTGGCGGGCGGTGCTTTCCGCGCCGACGCCCAGCGCCACCGTGGCGGCGACCATGGCCGTGCCGGCCAGCACGTACGGGTTGATGGACGCGATCATCGATCCGACGCCCTTTGCCATCGCACCGAAGCCCTGGCCGGTGGACAGCGACACGTCCACCACCTGGTGGCCCTGCTGGATCAGCGTGGTGATCACCGGCATGCCGCTGGCGATGGAGCTGAACGCCTGCACCGACTGCACGCCGAGCTGGCGCATGGCGAAGGCGGCGTTGCCGGACGACACCGTGACGGCATCGTGCGAGCCGCTGAGCGCATCCATCGCCTTCTGCGCCCGGATCACCGGCGCCTGGATGCCATCCATCGAGCGGGTGTATTCCGCCGCGCCGATATCGCCGTTCTTCAGCGAGGCGGCCAGGATGGCAGCCCGGTCGGCAGCCAACGCCTTCGCGTTGGCAAGGTTGTTCGTCGCCTTCGACAGGGCATCGAACCGGCTAACGAGGCCCTCGCCGGTCTGGCTGACCTGGCGCATCGGCGCATCGATCTTCTCCGCCGCCTGCGCGAGCTTCTCCAGATCGCGCGTGGCGGCAGCCGCCCCGGCGCTGATCTGGTTGTCAAAGCCGATCCTGATTTCCTCGACCGTTGGCATCAGGTCTTTTCCGTGATGATGAGGGCGGGATAGGTCATCTGGGCACCCGGGCGGGTGTCGGCGCGCAATGCCACGCGGGCGGCGTGGCGGCGGCCACGGCGGAAGCGCCCCTTCAGGATGTAGGGCGTGACGATGCCGTTGGGCGCGTTGCCGGCTGGAATGACGATCAGCGAGCGGGAGAAGCGCAGGGACGGGAATGCCTTCTGCGCTGCCTGCCGTGCGCCTTCTACGATGAAGGGCGGGGCATGCACGCGGGTATGGCCGACATCGATCGTGCGGGCGTACGGCATCGGGTTGGTGATCATCACCTCCGAGCCAGACGGAATGTCGTTCAGATCCCCGGGCCAGCGCCGGCCGTTCACCGCGACGAACCAGGCGCGCACATAGTCGCCATCTTTCCGGGGGGAGCGGGCGATGCAGTAGGATAGCGCGAAGGCCGCCGCCTGGCCGAGCACCGCGAAGCGATAGATGATCTGGCCATCCGGGCGGACGGTTTCCTCCATCGCGCCGCGGCGGCCATCGACGAGGGTTAGGTAATTTCCCTTGGCATCGCCGGAGGCAATCGCATCGTCCCGGACCCGCCGCGCCACGCCGGCCAGCGTTTTCGACAACGCGGCCGGCGAGAGCGTGGCATCACGGAACACCCGGATGGAGCGAGCGACGGCGGCACCGGCTGCCATCACGCCGCCTGCTTCTGCTGTTCGGCCCACCAGTTCATGTATTCGGTGTCCATTTCACAGATGCAGTGATCCAGGAAGGCCAGATCGTCCGGTGAGTGGCCGTGATAGCGCGACCAGGTCAGGACGGAGGTCCACGGGATGCGCAGCGGTTTCGACCGGATCGACATTCCGCCCATCGCCATCGCCATGCCGATGATCTCGGCCGGCCGTTCGTCGCTCAATCGGTTCCAGGCAGTCCAGATCCAATCGAGCGCTGGCATGGGGTCCGGCCGGTCCGCTTCGGATGCGGCGGCCAGGGCCGCGGCTGCCGGATCGTGTTCCGCCAGCCGGGCCAGGAAAGATGCAGAATCGGCTTTTCCGGCTAGGTGCCAGCGAAGCCGGCGACGGAGTTTTTTGCGGCTTCCTGCGCCTCCTCGGTGCGGGCCTGGCCCACGCTGGACGCGGCGTTCAGGGCAAGCACCAGCAGCGCCACGTAGCTGTCCCGGTCGGTCAGCATCGCGCGGAAATCATCGGCGGTGACGGCGGTGCCATCGTCCTGCTGCAGGCCCCGGACATCCAGGATGCAATGCTGGGCCAATGCCTCGCCCTGGCAGGCATCGTCGACCGTGGGCGGCAGGTTGTCGGGGGAAAAGGGGATGGCGCCCGGCACCAGGCCACGGTTGGCCTTGCGCGCGGCATCGCGGCGCAGAGCATTCAGGGCATCGCGATAGCGGGCGGTGAAGCCGCGGGTGCGGATTTCGAATGTGTCGCCGCCGACGCCGACGGTGATCCATTCACCATCGGAGATCGCGGCGGCATCGAGCCGGAAGGCGGAGAGCTTGGCCATGAGAATCCTATCGGGGTCGGGTTCGGGAATGCGGGAAAGCGCGGCGACATGTCCCGAGCATGCCGCCGCGCACTCTGCCGAGGCAGAGACCGGCTTGCGCCGGATGGGATCAGACCTCGAAATATTCGAAGCGCTGGAAGTCAATTTCCGAGTCCGTGACGGGATCGATCGAGGTCATGAACGACAGCGGCAGCGCCACATCCTGGTTCTTGCCGCCGGCATTCGGCGAACCGGCGGTGAAGGTGACGCGGGGGAAGGTGACCACCAGCGCCTGGTTGTTCGCGGCGGAGCGGGCGGAGAGGTTGGAGATCGTGCCGGCGAGCAGCTTGATGAGGAAGGCATTCGACCCGAAATAGGTATCGAGCGTGCCAGTGACGCCGATTTCCCCAAACCCGAGCGTAACGGCGCCGACATTCGCGACCGCATTGATCTGGCGGACATTGTTGGCCAGCGTGAAGTTCAGGTTGCGGACCCAGTTCGGCGAGCTGATCGCCACCCCGGCCTCCGCGATCCGGCCGACTGCGACGTTGCTGGTCATGACCAGGGCGGTGGTGGCGGCATCGTAGCTGGTGCCGTTGGCGACGGTGCCCTGCGATCCGGTGAGGCCCTTCAGGGATGCCGTGGCGACGATACCCTGATCGGTGGCCAACGTGACCTGCATCGTATCGACCGAGAAACCCTTCTGATAGATGTAGACGGGTATTGCCAGATCGGTGAAGGCACGCTCGACCGCCATGGTAACCGGCGTGACGCCGTTGCGCAGAACGTCGCCGAAATAGACGCGGAGGGTCTTGGTGGCACCGCTGTCCACGCCCCAGCCGGTCGGCAGGTTGTCGCAGGTGAGCGCGGTGGCAGCGATGGCCGTGATGCGGACCCAGTCGTTGTTCGCCGCGACGGTGGCGAAGCGGAA
>CAINEA010000978.1 GCA_903847525.1 uncultured Acetobacteraceae bacterium
GCATCCCCAGGCCGGAGATGATGACGAACCTGCTGATGCTGGAAGCGGCGACAGAACTCGGTGGCTGCTTGTATTTCATTCCCGGAAGTCATCGCCGGGGCGTGCTGGAGCCAAAGCTCGAAGAGCTTACTTCAACCATGAAGATGTGGTCACTGACGAAAGACGACCTGACGGCTGCCATGGCAGAGCATGGCGACCCCGTGGCGATCACGGGGGGTGCGGGAACGATGGTATTGTTTCACCCGAACCTGCTGCACGCATCCGGACACAACCTGTCCCGATCCAGCCGCTGGGCCGTCTATACGGTCTACAACCGCATCGCCAACAAACAGGTGGCTGTGGAATCACCCCGCCCCGAATGGGCGGTGGGGCTGAAATTCGACCGGGTTGACATGAGTGACGACGAACTTCTTCCGTCCCGCTCACGGGCGGCCTGATCACCGAAAGACGGTAGCCGGCCTGCTTTCGGCCGGCCGGCGCTCAGATCAGGCCGCTGACAGACCCTTTCCCAGGTTACTTCTTCACCAGCGGGCAATCGCCCTCGGTCAACGGCCGGAAAGCGTCATCGCCGGGAATGGTCCGGATGATCCTGAGAATATCCCACGGTCCCTTGGACTCCGCCGGCGCCTTGACCTGAACCAGTTGCATGTCGTGCACCATACGCCCGTCGATGCGCAGCTTGCCGCCGGAGGCGAAGGCATCGTTGACCGGTGTTTCCCGCATCTTTGCCATCACGATCATCGCGTCATCGGTTCCCGATGCCTGGATCGCCTTCAGGTAGTGCAGCGTTGCGGAATAGACCCCAGCCTGGATCTCCGTCGGCATGCGCTGCGTGCGTTCCTGGAAACGCTTGGCGAAGGCACGCGCCTTATCGTCCTGGTCCCAGTAGAAGGCGGTGCCGTAGGTGATACCTTGCGCCGCCTGCGGGCCCAGCGCCTTCGCTTCCGACAGAAACATGGCGATCGCCGCCAGCTTCTGGCCGCGGTCGGTCAGGTGGAACTCGGATGCCTGCTTCACGCCATTGATGAGGTCGGAACCCGCGTTGGCGAACACCACCACCTGCGCACCGGACGCCTGCGCGGCCAGCAATTGGGACGAGAAATCGGTGGTGCCGAGCGGATGACGGGCGGCGCCCAGGACCTTGCCGCCAGCAGCCTGGATGAACATCGTGGCGGTGCGTTCCAGCGAATAGCCGCCGGTATAATCGACGGTGATGAAGAACCAGGTGGAACCGGCCTCTTTCGACATCCCGGTCCCCAGCACCTTCCCCAGTGCGTAGCTGTCATAGGACCAGTGCATGCCGGTGGGGGAGCATTGCGCGCCGGTCAGGCTATCCGCCGCGGCGCCGGTAACGATGGAGATGCGTCCCTTTTCCTTGGCCACTCCCTGCACCGCCAACGCCACGGCGGAATTAGGCAGGTCGATGATCATCGACACGCCTTCCTGGTCGTACCATTGCCGGGCGATCGACGCGGAGGCATCGGGCTTGTTCTGGGTGTCGGCGGCGACCATCGCGATCGGTTGGCCCAGCACGCTGCCGCCGAAATCCTCGATGGCCATCTTCGTCGCCGCGACCGATCCGGCACCGGCGATATCCGCATAGGCGCCGGTGTAATCGGTCAACACGCCAATCTTCACCCCCGCCGCATGGGCAAGGGTGGGAAGCATCAGGTAGGCCAGCGCGGCCAACAATTGGGCTAGGCGCATCGATCAGGTCTCCCTATGTTCCGGCCGTCTGATGGGCCGGTGTTCTTGAAACGACGGGTGGCGATCTCAGGCGAGCTTGTTCGGATTGGCCTGACCCGTTTCTTCCATCAACAGCGGCACACCCATCGTGATGGTGTGCATCCCGAGCACGCTGACCAGCGAGAGCACTTCGACGATTTCCGCCGGGGTCGCGCCATGGCGCAGCGCGTTCTCCATATGGATACGCGTGCCTTCCTCGTGCAGATGGGTGGTCGCGGCATCGATGGCGACATAGATCAGTTCGCGCACCTTCGGCTCCAGCGTGCCGGTCTTCCACGGCACCGAGGAGAATTCCACATAGGTCTCGAAGAAATCGGGCGCGAAACGCAGCATGTATTCCGGCAGGTCCGCCCAGAAGCCACGGCTGGCGATCCATTCCGCCTTCATCTTCTCCTGGCGCGGCGTCAGCTTTTGGTTCTCATATTCCGCTGCCCGGCCGAGCTTGCGCATGACATCCACCAGCGCCGGCAGGCCCATGGTCATCGTATGCACGCCCAGGACGGAGGTGAGTTGCAGGACCTCCATGATCTCTTCTCGAGTTGCCCCCAGGCGCAGGGCATTACGGATATGGATGCGCGTTCCTGGCTCGTACAGATGCGTCGTGGACGTATCGATGGCAATGTAGATGAACTCACGCACTTTCGGATCCAGCGTACCGGTTTTCCACGGTACGGAGGATAGTTTCATGTACGCTTCAAAAAATTCCGGCGACATCTCCAGCACCGTGTCCCAAAGCGGGGTCCAGTAGCCACGGTTGGCCGTGAATTCATCCTTGATGCGTTGGCGGCGTTCGTCCAGGGCAGCCGTCGGGGCGTTCATGGCGTCCTCCGTTTTGATGATCCGTCCTTGAAGACGGATCTATTTTTTACTTGCCGGTAGGCGGGTTCCTCGCGGAGCCAGTATGCGACGATGTTTTCGCCCCCGCCAAGTGCCGCCGTACCAGCCCCGCAAAGCCCTATGACGATTATCTCCGTCCCCAGGGCAAGCCATCCTGCCGAAGTACAACTACGGCAAGAACCTGAAAACCGAACTGCGCGCCGGGCTGCAGCAAACCTGAACATGCGTCGCGCGCAGCGGGGCCTGCGGCGCAGCAACCAGCCGGGAACGCGCCCTGGCTAAACGAGTGCGTCCGGACGGAACCCCAGGACCCGCTCGAAGCGCTCGGAATAGAGCGGCCAGGCCTCGGGATTGACCAGCCTTGGGGGCACCCGACCGCGCAGGAGGTCGATCCACTGTTCCGCCGCCGCCTTCGACATGTTCAGCGCGGCCTCGTGCGTGCCACCGGCGATATGTGGCGTCGCCATCACGTTATCCAGTTGCAACAGGGGATGGTCGGCCGGGGGCGGTTCGATGTCGAACACATCCAGCCCGGCGCCGGCGATCTGTTTTTGCCGCAATGCTCCCAGGAGGGCTGCCTCATTGTGGATAAGACCCCGCGCGGTGTTGATGAAATAGGCCGATTGTTTCATCTGCGCGAACGCGGCGGCATCGAAGAGGTTCACTGTCTCCTTGGTACGTGGACAATGCACCGTGACGAAGTCCGACCGGGCCAGCAACTCGGCGAATTCCACCTTGCGCGCACCGCGCTCGGCGATCTGTTCGGCGGTCAGATAGGGATCGTAGGCGATCACCTCCATATCGAACACGTGGCAGAATTTTGCGGTTCGCGTGCCGATCTTACCAAGGCCCACGATGCCGACTGTCTTGTGCTGGATATCGTTCCCCATAAGGTCGTAGCGGTTGCTGGCGGCGTTGCGCAGCAGGGCACGGTTGGTCAGGCCCATCTTCTTCGAGAGCGCCAGAATGAACCCGATCGCATGTTCCGCCACCGGTTCGTTATTGGTCCCGCTCTGGCTGCAGACGATCACGCCGACGGCGGTGCAGGCGTCAACATCGATGACATCGTAACCGGCGCCGGTGGAACACAGGGCGAGCATATCCGGACAGCGCGCCAATAGCGCGGAGTTCCCAAACCAGGGCTCCACAAGCTCCGTCCGCGCGCCGACATGGTAGCCGCAGGCGCGTTCCATCTCGCGCCAGTTCACCGCCACGTCCGTGTCGTACTGCAGGCGCACCAGTTCGATGTCGTCCTGTCCGCCCAAGATCTCCTCGGCGATCGGGTGAAAGAACCGCTCGAAGAAAACCAGACGCTTGCGGTTCCAAACCATGTCATTTCCCCCTTGAACGCCGCCCGGTCGCCGTGCCGGGCTTACGCCGCCCGGTATCCGAATGGATACAAGTTCAGGAACAGGAACATGCCAGGGCTTCTCCCTGCAACCCGTGGCAGGATCGGTGGGCGGCCACGGCCCGGAGCGTCGAACCGGTCAAGGTTCTTTCGGACCGAGGCTCATCAGCGCGCGAAGCCAGATCGTTACCGCCACCGCGCCCGCATCTTCGACGCCGAGCACCCTGTCGCCCAAATAGCTGGCCCGTCCCAGCCGGGGCTGCATCTGCGCGGTTGCCGCGGTTCCCTGCTCGGCCGCCCGAACGCAGGCCGCCCAGGCGGCGGCGATCGGCGCGTTTCGGGCGAGGGCTTCCTTGAAGGCTTCCACTGCCGGGAAAAGCGCGTCCAGCATGGTGCGATCGCCAGGCTTCGCGCCGCCCAACTCCGACACGCCCTGGACACCCCGCTCGAACGCACCCGCCCAGGCGGCGGCGTCGAGCGTCTCACAACTCGCGATATACCTGGCGGCGCGAAGCAAGCCGACGGCATAGAACGGCCCGGAACTGCCGGCGATCGTCCGGCGCAAGGCCCCCGCGATATGGGCCAGCGCCGATGCGGCATCCGCAGCCCCGTCACCGGAAATCGCACGGACGGCCGCAGCGCCGCGGCTCATGCTGATCCCAAGGTCGCCGTCGCCCGCGGCGCTGTCCAGCGCCGTCAATGGCTGCTCCGACGCCTCCAAAGCGGCGGCACATGCCAAGGCTCCCGCATAGACCAGTGGGCCGGCGGTGTCGTTCGAATGGACCCGCTCCGCCGATGCCAGATCGCTGATGGCGGCCGGACGGATGCTGCGAGCCAGCGGCACCAGGCCCGCGCCGGGCCAAGCCGGAGCCGAGGTCACCGCGTCCAACAATTCCAGGCTTGCCTCGTCCACGGGCAAGAGGGACAGCGAACAGCCCGGCATCTCCAATGCGCTCAGCAATGTCCCACTCCAGGCCCGTTCCACGACCACGCCACGCGACCGCAGGGTCATCAGCGCCCGGCGGGCCACGACCGCGAGTTCCATCGGCGGAGTTCCGCCCAGGCCGTTCACGAGCAGCGCGACATGGTCCCCCGAACCGATCTTCCGGTCGGCGAGGATCGCGTCCAGCATGGTATCGACCAAATCGTCCGCGGGACGCAGCTTGGCGCGCTGCACGCCTTGTTCGCCATGGATGCCAAGACCGAGTTCGATCTCGTCTTCCGCGAGGCTGAACCCCGCGGTGCCCGATGCCGGCACGGTGCAGGCACCCAGCGCGACCCCCATCGTGCCGATGCCGGACGCTGCCTTTTGCGCGGCCATCGCGACCTCGCGCAGCGTGGCGTTGGCCTCCGCCATCGCTCCCGCCACCTTGTGCACCAACACAGTGCCGGCGATGCCACGGCGCCGCTCGGGTTCCACGGTCGCATGCAGTGCCACGTCGTCGGCGACAACGACGATCTCACAGGGGATTCCGGCCGCGCGCGCCAACTCCGCCGCCAATCCGAAATTCAAGCGGTCACCGGTGTAATTCTTGACAATCAGCACCACGCCGGCCGGCCCGGCCACCGCCTGGATGGCCGCAAGCACCGCATCGACCGAGGGCGACGTAAACACATCCCCGACCACGGCGGCGTGCAGCATGCCTACGCCGACATAGCCGGCATGGGCCGGTTCATGTCCGGCGCCACCCCCGGAAATGACGGCCACGCGTCGCTGCGCCGGTTCGGGCAGGCCGCTGCGGATCACCACGTTCTCGGTATCCAGCAGCGCGATGCCGGGCGTGAGGTCGGCGAGGCCTTCCAGCATCTCCCGTACGATCCTGCGGGGGTCGTTCATCAGTTTCTTCAACGCGCATCTCCCGTCTGCACCGGCCGTCCTGGCCCGCGCGGCTGTCGTTATTTCGTTGTCTATTAGACCGATTAGGACACATGGCTAAGGCCGCTTGCCGAAGTTGACTACGGCCCCCCGGATGGAGAGCGGTGGAGCCTGTACGTATCGCCGCGTAGGTGTTTGGATTAAGCCTTTCCCGGCTGAAACCACGCAACGGGAGGAATGCGGCATTGCTGGATCTTAGCGGAAAGGTGGCCCTCGTAACCGGCGCAGGCTCGATCGGCGAAGGCTGGGGAAATGGCAAGGCCACCGCGGTGCTGATGGCACGCCAGGGCGCCAAGGTGTTTGGCCTGGACATCAACCCGGCGGCACTGGCCGACACAACCGCGATCATGAATCAGGAAGGCCACACGGCCTGGGCCGCACGCACATGCAACATGACCGTGAGCGAGGATGTGAAGGCCGCCGTTGACGACTGCCTAGTCCGCTTCGGACGCATCGACATCCTCGTCAACAACGTGGGGGGCAGCGCGCCGGGCGACCCCGTCTCGATGACGGAAGAGGAATGGCAGGGACAGATGGATCTGAACCTGAAAACAGCCTTCCTCGGCTGCAAGCATGTGCTCCCGGTCATGGAACGGCAGTTCGCAGTCGATGGGAAAGGCGGTGCCATCGTCAACCTGGCGAGCATCGGCTGCATGAGCTTTCAGGTCGGTGGACGGGTGAACGCCGCCTATGCCGCCTCCAAGGCCGGTGTCATTGCCTTTGGCCGTTCCACCGCGATCGCCTATGTCAAGAAGGGTATCCGCGTGAACACCGTGGTGCCCGGCACCATGCACACGCCGCTCGTCGAACACCGGCTGGTGCGCCAGATGGGGCTGAACGATGCCCAGGATCTGGTGGCCAAGCGGAATGCAAGCGTGCCCATGGGCCATATGGGCGACGCCTGGGATGTCGCAAATGCCGTGGTATTCCTCGCAAGCGACGAGGCCCGCTATATCACCGCCACGCAGTTGGTAGTTGACGGCGGCATGACAGCGGCACGGCCGGGTGCATGAGGCGCCGGCCGCACCGCAGTTTCCCTATGGGATGTCGTGTCAGGCAGGCCGGTCCCAGCCCCACCAGGCACAAATTGCGTCACCCATGATCAGGCGCTTGTCGTCTTCGCTGAGCCAGGGCAGCTCTTGCGTAAACATCGTCACGCATTGTCGCCAGGAACAGGGCATCTTGGTGATATCCGTGCCCCAGAACATGCGGCTGGGGCCGAAGGCATCGTAGATCTGCCGCAGATAGGTGTGCATCGCCGGAAACGGATAGGCCTGGCTTGAATATCCCGGTGCGCCGGTGGCCTTCACCGCCACGTTGGGGAACTTCGCCAAGGCCAGAAGCTCCGGGACGTGGGTCATCGCCGCCGCATCTTTCAGCGTGGTGAGCCCCCCTCGTCCGCCGAGGTGATCGATCGTCAAACGCAGGCCGGGGTGACGCTCGGCGACGCGGCCAAGATAGGTGAGCGAGTCCGTCGCCAGCATGGAGATCGGGACATTGGCCTTTTCGGCCTCCACCCAAAGCCAGTCGAGCTTGCCATCGTGCAGCCATTGCCGATCGGGATCATGCAGGAACGTATAGCGAAGGCCCAGCATGCCCGGCTGCTGTCTCCAGCCGGCGATCCGATCGCGCGATTGCGCCTGGTCCAGCGGAAGCGAACCCATGATTGCGAAGCGGCCCGGATCGGCTTGAACCGCCCCAAATGCCATTTCGGTCGATCCCGGGTCCCAGCCTGGCGGGTGGATAATGGCCGCATCGACGCCGGCTTCGTCCATCAGGACGATGGCTTCCTCCGGGGTGAACGACGTCACCTGCCGATGCGAGAGATTGCTCGGCAAGCCGGTTCCCCAGAGATGGATTTGGGCATCGACGATCTGCATTCTATGCGTTTCCTTCGTTTTTGCGCCGCGGGGCAGGCCGCCCTGACACGCCGTTGGGAATGCTAGCGCCCGTGGCCCCGGCTGTCAGCGAAGCGGCCTACCGCAGGTCGGAACGCTATGTGTTGCCCCACCGGCTGCCCAGGTTGATAAGCCCCTCCGCGCAAGGAGGCTACGAGTCGAGACATGACGGTTGCGATCGAGATGGGACAGACGGGGACCGGCGCCCCCGCGACGCTCGACCTGGAGGAGTTGCTGGCCACACGTTTGCTGGTCCAGGGCAATTCGGGGTCTGGCAAATCCCACCTTCTGCGCCGATTGCTGGAACAAAGTGCGCCCTGGGTGCAGCAGGCGATCATCGACCCCGAGGGCGACTTCGTGACGCTGGCCGAGCGGTTCGGCCATCTGGTGATCGATGCCGAAATTCATACCGAACAGGGCCTGCAGCTGGCCGGTGAGCGCGCGCGCATCCATCGCGTCTCCACCGTGCTCAATCTCGAAGGGCTTGACGCCGAAAACCAGCTGCGCCGGGCCGCCGCCTTCCTGGGCGGCCTTTTTGAAGTGGACCGCGACCACTGGTACCCGATGCTGGTGGTGGTGGATGAAGCGCAGCTCTTCGCCCCGGCCGTCTCCGGGGAGGTTTCGGACGAGGCACGCAAGCTTTCCCTCGGCGCCATGACCAACCTGATGTGCCGGGGCCGCAAGCGCGGGCTTGCCGGGGTCATCGCGACCCAGCGCCTGGCGAAGCTCGCCAAGAACGTGGCGGCCGAGGCTTCCAACTTCCTTATGGGACGCACGTTCCTGGACATCGACATGGCGCGCGCCGCCGACCTTCTGGGCATGGAGCGGCGGCAGGCGGAAGCTTTCCGGGACCTGGAGCGCGGGTATTTCATGGCGCTGGGCCCTGCCCTCTCCCGCCGCCCCCTGAGGCTGCGCATCGGCACGACGGAAACCCAGCCGCGCAATGCGACGCATCGGCTCATACCGATGCCGGAAGCGGCGCTGGGCGACGCGCACGCCGTCATCCTGGCAGCACCGCCGCCCAAGGCCGCCCGGCCCCGGCGTCGCCCTCCGTCGCCCCCGGCGCCCGACCTGCTGAGCCAACTCGTGGCCGCGAAGCACGCCGCGGCAGAGAGCCGTGCCGAAACGGTGGAGGCGCCGCCGAACCCTGAAAAACTGGCGGAACGCCGCGAGCGCCTGGACCGCATCCTGCACGCCATCCTGGCGGATCCCGAAGCGGGGTTCCGCGCCATCGGCGTGCTCTATCAGGATTTCCTGGTCCGCTGCCGGATCGAGGGGCTGGGCTCCGGGGTACCGGACCTCGCGGCCTTCCGC
>CAINEA010000979.1 GCA_903847525.1 uncultured Acetobacteraceae bacterium
GTCCATAAGCGATGAGTTCGCCGGGTGTGGCGGGAACGAAATAAGCCAGTCCTGCCGAGACGACGACAGCCACAGCGAGCGCCGCCCGCATGCCGGCCTGACGGGTCACCGGCCAAAGCGCCACAACGCCGGCCAGCGCGGAAAGGACTACCATGACCTGCGCCGAATGCTGCGTACCGATGGCCGGGATGAGGATGAGACTGACGCCCAGCGCGCCCACGATCGCGCCGAGCGTATTGGCCGCGTAGACGCCGCCGGTCACACGGGCCGCGTCTTCATCGGAGGAAGAAACCGCAGCCGCGCACGCCAGCGGGAACGCTGCACCCCAGAGCAGCGATGGCGGCAAAATGGCCCAGATGCAGCGCTTCAGATCGAGATAGAACATGGTCCACGGGTCGTTCGTGGTGGTCACGGCGTCCACCCAGTTCGGGATGATGCCGGTGATCATCACGGCCGTCCAGAGGATACCAAGGACGAGCAGCAGTTGGGACCAGCCGAGCGCCACGCGCGGGCGAACGGCACGGATGATCCAGGACGCGATGGCACCGCCCGCAGCGAGACCGAAAAGGAACACGGCGAGAATGATCGAGAAAACGTACACGGTGCCGAGGAGCAGCATTGAAAGCAGCCGCGTCCAGATGACCTCCGCGCCCATCGCACACGCGCCGGAAAGGCCGGTGGAAATGTAGACAGTCCAGAGTTCGCCGGAGATGGGTCCGGCAGACGCGGCGGCCGGCGTTTCCGCAGCTTCGGCCTCGTTCCCGCCGAGCATCCAGCTGATGGCAGCGACCGCGATGTTGATGGCGGCGGCGGTCCACGCGGCGGTCGCCATGTCGAACACGCGCAGCAGCCAGAAGCCGGCGAGAAGGCAGCCGAAGACCGCACCGGCGGTATTGGCTCCGTAGAGGAACGCCCACTGCGCAACGCCCTTCGGCGAGGCTTTTACCCAACGCGCGATGGCTGGCAGAGACGCACCCATCAGGATGGTGGAAGGCAGCATTGCTACCGCCGCGACGATGCCCCGCAGCAGCATTCCTGGCATGCCACTCGCCGCTCCCGCCACGTACACGTAGCTGATGAACGGCATGGCGGCGGTGACCACAATGCCGAGGACACCGATGCCAAGTTCAATCGCACCGTACACACGCAGCGGGTGCCGGCCCCCAAGGCTCAGGCGCGGGAACCAAAGGCTGCCGATGCAGAGACCACCCATGAACGTGGCGAGCAGGATTCCGAGAGACACCGAAGTGGAACCGATGGCCAGTTGCAGGAACTGGTACCAGGCGACTTCATAGATGAGAGCGGAGCATCCGCTGCCGGCGAAAAGGAGCAGGAGAAGAGGGAAATGGCGGGTGTTTTTGTGCGTGGTGGGGTCTGGTTGCAACTGCGTGCTCCGAACCGTGTAGGGTATCACGCGGGCGCGTCCTGGCCGCTTACTGGATCATCGCCAGAGCCAAAAGCAGGGCGCGCTGGGTACCCAGCCACGAATCCGTTGTATCGAAACTCTCGTCCAGCGCGTGGCTGCCCGAACCCTTGCCTCCTCCTCCGATTGTGACAGCCGGGATTCCCAGATTCATGGGTACGTTCGAATCGGTGGAGCCCTCGGTAGTTTTGCCGGTGAAGCCGAAGAGCGCGGATGCGGCAAGGGCGGTCTTCACAATGGGAGAATCTGCGGGCGTGATTCCAGCGGGCCGCAACCCCACCAGTTCGTTCGCGACGGTGACCTGGCGATCCTTCTTCCAGCGCTTGTTTTCGTCCGCCACCGCCGCCTCCAC
>CAINEA010000980.1 GCA_903847525.1 uncultured Acetobacteraceae bacterium
AGGAGGGCCAACCGTGACTTTGCAAGGTCCGGGAAGGCCCTCCTTCCCCTCCCAAACAAATGGAATGTTTCCAAAGGCAAGCCTTTGGCGGGGTCCAGGGGCGGGGCCCCTGGCCTTCCTTTCTTCCTTGCTCACCAGACTACCGAGCGATGCCGAATTTGCCGCCTTGCATTTCCAGCACAACCACGCCCTCGGAGGAGGCCGGATCGCGGCCTGGGGTGAAGGTAAAGGGGCCCATCACGCCAGACGAGCTGGTCTTGGTCAGGGCGTCGCGGATCTTGTCGGAATCGGCGGCGCCGGCTCGATCGATGGCGGCGGCGGCGATGAACATCGTGTCATAGGCCTGGGCGGCGAACTGGTCGGGCGACTTGTTGTATTTGGCCTTGAAGTCGGCGACAAATTTCTCGCTGACCGGGTCCGGCTTGGCGATGAACCACGGGCTGCCGACGATCAGGCCGTCGGCGGCGGCGCCGGCGATTTCGCCGAGCTTCGGCGAATTCGACCCATTGCCGCCGATGAACTGGGTTTCCTTGCCGAAGCCAAGCTGGCGGGCCTGCAGAAGCACGCCGGAAACCGGCTCCACGAGGGCGGAGATGCCGATCGCGTCCGGCTTCAGGCCCTTGATCTTGGTAAGCTGGGCGGAGAAATCCTGGTCCTTGCTGCCGAAGCTCTCGATGGCGACGATGTTCAGGCCGAGCTTTTCCGCCGCCGCCTTCATGGTGTCGAAGCCGGATTTCGAGAACGCATCGTCATTGGCGTACATCAGCGCGATAGTCTTGACGCCGCGGCTCTGCGCCTTTTTCAGCGTCACCGGAATCACGTCCGCCTCGGGCAGGGAGGTGCGGAAGATGTAGGGGCCCATCTCGGTGATGCCGGCGGCGGTGGTGGAGGTGCCGATGGTGGGAACCTTGCGCTCGTTGGTAACCGGGCCGACGGCGAACATCTCGTTGGAAAGGGTCGGGCCGATCACCAGCACGACCTTGTCCCGCCCGATCAGCTTGCGCGCGGCGTTGATCGCCTGGTCCTTGTTGCCGGCGCTGTCTTCCACCGTCAGGGCGATCTTCTGCCCGCCGAGCACGCCCTTCTTGTTGATCTCGTCCAACGCCAGTTCCAGGCCGGCCTTGATGGCGATGCCGTAGGCGGCCGCCGGTCCGGAGAGGATCTCGATCGCGCCGACGGGCACGTCGGCGCGTGCGGGGGCGGCGGCGAGGGTGATGGCGGCAACCAGTGCCGCCGCGCCTGCGGTGAAGTGACGCCGGATCATGGGGTGTTCCTCCGATAAAGAAGCGGGCTCGCAGCTATGCGGGCGGGAAACTACCCCAAATGATCCCAGAGGCAATGCGCCCGTTGCCGCCCGGGCGGTGGGAGGCCATGCTCCCGGCCAGTCAAAATCGGACTCCGAGGGAACGGACATGCAGGATCTGCGCGGAAAATGCGCCATCGTCACCGGTGGTGCGTCGGGTATTGGCTTCGGCATCGCCGGCGCGCTGGCAGGCGCCGGGGCGAATATCGTGCTGGCCGACATCAATCTCGCCAAGCTGGAAACCGCCCGGCAGGCGATCGAGAAGCTCGGTGTCCGATCGATCGGCGTGACCGTGGATGTGTCCGACCCCGGTTCGGTCACAGCGCTGGGCCAGGCGGCCGAGGCGGCCTTCGGCAACATCCATATCCTGGCGAACAACGCCGGCGTGGCGATGCACGGCACGCCGGCGGAGAAGGTCACGTTGAACGAATGGAACTGGGTGATGGGCGTGAACATCCACGGCGTGATCAACGGCATCCACGCTTTGGTGCCGCTGATCCGCCGGCACGGGGAGGGCGGGCATGTGGTCAACACCGCGTCGATCTCCGGGTTTTTTGTCCGCGCTGGGCGCAACCAGGGTGCCTATGCGATGACGAAATATGCCGTGGTCGCGTTGTCGGAGGCCCTGGAGCAGGAACTGGAGGGTTCCGGCATCGGCGTTTCGGTGCTGTGCCCTGGGGCTGTGCAAACCGGCATCTTCCAGTCCGCCGCCACCCGCCCGGACAAATTCGGCGGGGCGTTCGAGCGCCCGGAGCAGGCGCGCATGCGCGACATGCTGGAAGGCGGGCTGGCGCCCGAGCAAGTCGGTGCGCGGGTGGTGCGGGCGATCCGGGACGGCGAGTTTTACGTGTTCACCCATGCCGGGGAGCGGGAGGTGATCCGTGAGCGATTTGCCCGAATCGACGCCGCTTTCGATGCAGTCGGCAAAGCGTGATGGATTGGAAGGCGCCACCGGACCGGCTGACCCTGTTCGGCAGCTTCACGTCCAGTTCCAGCTTCAAGCCGATGCTGTTTCTGACCCTGGCGCGTTTGCCGTTCTCGTTCCGGACGGTGAATTTGAAGAACGGCGTGCAGCACACGGACGAATACCGGGCGGTCAATCGCTATGAAAAGGTGCCGGCGCTGCGCCATCGCGGCCTGACCATCGTGCAGTCCAACACCATCCTGGACTACCTCGCGCGCGCCACCGGTCATTTCGAGCCGGCCAGTGAGCAGGATCGCTGGCACGCGCGCGAATGGCTGTCGTGGGAGGAGGATCAGATCACCAATGTCGCCAAAGTCCGCCATTACAGCCGGTTCCGCGCGGTGGACCCGGCGGTGATGGCCTATTTCCGGCCATTGGCGGAAGGTGCCCTGTCGTTTGTGGACAAGGCGCTGGAAGGGCGGGACTGGCTGGTGGGCAACGCGTGCAGCATCGCCGATATCGGCTGCTGGGGCCGGATGGTGTTCATGGCCGAGGGCGGCCTGGAGATCGCCGATTTTCCGCGCTTGCTGGCCTGGTCCCGGCGAATGCAGGCCATGCAGGGCTATGCCATGCCGTATGACCTTATCCCGAAGAAGGATCAGGAGTTTGATCCAGGCCAGGGGGGGTAGTTCGGCGCGAATTCCTGCTGGACCGGCGCGCCGGATCGGGTCAGGATTGCACCCATACCATCCGGGGGCGTCTCTGTCCGATATGCTTCGCACGATTACAGTTGGCGTAGCTGCCTGATGAGCCAGGTTGTGAGTCTCAACCCGGTTC
The DNA here is from genome assembly GCA_903847525.1 of uncultured Acetobacteraceae bacterium. GTDB lineage: Bacteria > Pseudomonadota > Alphaproteobacteria > Acetobacterales > Acetobacteraceae > PALSA-911. Next base: position 3,045 of record CAINEA010000980.1, read on the forward strand.
GTGGCAGCGATGATACACTTTGGGCGGTTGTGGCCTCTGTGGGCCGCAAGAATCGCGTCGCCGAGATCTATCCCAGCCGCAATGCGGCCCTCGCCGACCGCGCGTGGCGCGAGCAGCAGGTTAGCGAATATTCCGGGTTCCTGCGCACCTGCAGCCAGCCGGCGCCGCGCTACAGTGTCGCCCCGGTTCGCCGCGCGGACCTGCCGAAGGGCTGGAAGCCGCTGCCGGCACTGGGCTTCCTACGCGGGCAGTTTATCTAAGGTAGGGCTGGGCTGCCGTGCAGGGCGCCGGCCGATGTCTGCCGGTTTCTTCGGGCTGTCAGTTTCTCTTAATTGCAAGCGGCCCCGGAGCCTGGCAGATCGGCATGATTTCCATTCGATTGACATTCATATGCGGTGGCAAGCCGACAACCCAGGCTGCCGCCTCCGCGATGTCGTCGGCCGTCAGGGGTACCGTGCCGGCATACACGGCGCCCGCGCGCGTAGTATCGCCACCGAAGCGATTGACGCTGAACTCGGTGCCCCCGCAAAGGCCTGGCTCCAGATCCGTTACCCGCACGGCCAACCCCACAAGATCGGCGCGCAGATTGAGGCTGAACTGGGTAACAAAGGCTTTCGACGCACCGTACACATGCCCGCCGGGATACGGATATGTCGCAGCGGTGCTGCTGATATTGATGACGTGGCCACGATTGCGTTCGACCATGCCTGGCAGCAACGCGTGGGTCATGTGCATCATGCCGGAGACGTTCACGGCCACCATTCGGTCCCAGTCGGCAACACTGGCCTTTTGCGCGGGATCGAGGCCCATGGCGAGGCCCGCATTATTGATCAGCACGTCAACCTCCCGCCAAGCCGGCGGCAGGCTGCCGGGCAGCGCGGCGACAGCAGCCGCGTCGGTTACATCCAATGCCAACGCCAGCAGGTCGCTACCGAGCTCGTCGTGCAGCGCCTCCAACCGCTCCGTGCGCCGGGCCGTGGCAATGACGCGATGGCCGTCTCGAATGAAGCGGCGCGCCATCGAGGCGCCAAAGCCTGCAGAGGCGCCGGTAATCAGAATTGTCAGGCCCATGCGAACCTTGTTCCTTCGTCAACGATGAAAAATCGGGCCTGACGTCCCAGCGGACCCACGAGCAACTTCCGCCGGTTCACCCGGCCGGCACGAACTCCATGGCCACGCCATTGATGCAGTAGCGCAATCCGGTCGGCTTCGGTCCGTCCTCAAAGATATGGCCAAGATGGCTCCCACAATTGGCGCAATGAACCTCCGTCCGGATCATTCCGTGACTGCGGTCCACCGTTGTGCCGACCGCGCCATCCAGGGGGGCATCGAAGCTGGGCCATCCGGTGCGGCTGTCGAACTTGCCGCCGGACTGGAACAGCTTTTGTCCGCAGCCCACGCAGGCGAAGCTGCCGGGGCGCTTCTCATGCAGCAGTGCGCAACTGCCGGGGGCTTCCGTCCCACGGGCGCGCATCACACGGTATTGCTCCGGCGTCAGCAATTGGCGCCATTCTTCGTCGCGGCGTAGCAGCGGATAGGTCTTAACGTCCATGTCGATGCCTCCTGGGGGGTTTAGAATTCGCAGGGCAATTCATATAGGCATATCGGCCCAAACAGTATGCCTGCTTGCTGGCCTCAGCCACGACCATCGCGATCCGTTCGCCGGCATGTTCCGGATCCACCGCATCCAGGTCGGCACAGGTGATGACCGCTCGCACGCCCGGCATCTCGCGTGCGGGTTCCGTATCGATCCACAACAGCTCGCCATGCGCCATCCGGCTGCGCACCGTCACCGCGTAAAGCTGGCGCGCTACCGCTGTTCCGCTAGCCTCAGGCGAGAACCACCTCGATCGAGGTCGATTTGATCAGTGCCAGCACCGGCCCATTTTGTACCAATTCCAGGCGAACAACCGCGTCAGGGGTGACGCGCGACAGCAGTGCCCCGCTCGGCAATCCGATCTCCACCACCACCGACCGCCGAGCCGGCTCCGCGGTCAGGCGGCGAACGGTGCCGGGTACGATATTGTGCAGGCTGATGCCCTCCGGCGGCTGGCTGGCCAGGATCACCTCGCGGGCCGGAACACGAATGCGCAACGCCGCGCCCAGCGGCAGGTCGACCTGCGGCACCCAGAAACTGGCGCCGCCGCCTTCCAGCCGGGTCAGTTGCCGGGCGCCATCGTGCTCGGCAGTGCGGCAGAGCAGCAACGCGCCGCCATCGTCGCGCTGTGCCAGCTTCAGATCGCTGCGAGCTGTGATCTCCGAAACCGTTCCGAACGCCGAGACCTGGCCGGCTTCCACCAGCACGACGGAATCCGCGAGCTGTATGACCTCCTCCAGCGCATGGGTCACATACAGGACGGGCAGGCGCAGTGCGGTTTTCAAACGGGTGAGGTACGGCAGGATCTCCGCCTTTCGGGCGCTGTCCAGGCTGGCCAGCGGCTCGTCCATCAGCAGCAGATGCGGTTGGGCGAGCAAGGCGCGGCCGATTGCCACGCGCTGGCGCTCCCCGCCGGAGAGCGTATGCGGACGGCGGGTGAGCAGCGGGGCAATGCCGAGTAGATCCACCACCTCCTCGAACTGGGCTCCGCCGGTAGCTCCATCCTTACCATAGCCAGCGCGGCGTTGGCCGAAACGCAGATTGGTTGTGACCGACATATGCGGGAACAGCTTCGCATCCTGGAACACCAATCCTACACGGCGGCGTTCGGGCGGCAGCCAGACGCCAGCCCCCGTATCGGCCAGCAACCGGCCATCGATCTCGATCCGGCATTCATCCGGCCGGAGCAGGCCGGCGGCGGCGGCGATGAGGGTGGACTTGCCGGAACCGGAGGGGCCGAACAGCACGGTGACGCCCGGCGACGAAACTTCGAACGCCATGTCCATCTGTATGGAGGGGAACCGATGGCGCAGCCGGAAGGCGAGGCTCATTTGCCCAGCATCGTGTTCAGCCGCTTGCCGAGCCATTCCGACAGCAGCAGGCCGACCAGCGCCAGAGCGAGGGAGATCATGGATAGTTGCGCCGCCTTGGCCTCCCCCCCTGGCACCTGAAGTGCTGCGTAGATCGCCAGCGGCAGGGTCTGCGTCGCGCCGGGGATGTTGGCGGCGAAGGTGATGACGGCGCCGAACTCGCCAAGACATGTCGCGTAGGCGACAACGGCGCCGACCAAGATACCCGGGGAGGCGAGCGGCAGGGTGACGTTGAATAGCCGGTCCACCCGCCCCGCGCCCAGCGTGCGGGCGGCCTGTTCCAGTCCGGGGTCGGCGGCTTCCAGCGACAGCCGGATGGAGCGGACCATGACCGGAAACACCATCACCGCGCACGCCAGGGCGGCGCCGGTGGTGGTAAACACCAGCCGGATGCCGAACCATTGCTGCAGCAAGGACCCGATCGGCCCGCGCACCCCGAACAGGATCAGCAGCAGCCAGCCGGTGACCACGGGCGGCAGCACCAGCGGCAGGTGCACCAGGGCGTTCAGCAGCGGCCGGCCGGGGAAACGATAGCGGGCCAGCAGCCAGGCGGTCAGGATCGCCAGCGGCAGGCCGAAGCCAACCGCGCGAGCGGCCACCGCCAGGGTCAGCCGGACCGCTTCCCATTCATCGGGTGTGAGGTTCAGGCTATTCGACCTTGAAGCCGCGGCGGACGAACACGGCGCGGGCGTCCGGCCCAGCGAGGAAGGCCAGCAGGGCTCGGGATTCGGGCGTGTCGCCCGCCTTGGTGACCGCGAATGGGTAGACCACCGGATCGTGGCTGTTGGCCGGGAATACGCCGGCGATCATTACCCCCTTCGAAACCGCGGCGTCGGTGGCATAGACGATGCCGGCCGGTGCCTCGCCGCGTTCCACAAGCAGCAACGCGGCCCGCACGTCTTCGGTGCGCGCCAGGCGCGGGGAGATGCTGTCCCACAATCCGAGTTTCATCAGCGCCTGCTCGGCGTAGATGCCGACCGGCACATGCGCGGGATCGCCGGTGGCGATGCGCCCGCCCGGGCCGAGCAATTTGGCAAGGTCGAGACCCGATGCGATATCGATATGCGCGGGCTTGTCGGCGGGTACGATGAGCACGAGGTCGTTACCGAGCAATTCCTTGCGCGTATCGACGACAATCAGGTCTTTCTGCACCAGGTAGTCCATCCATTTCTGGTCCGCGGAGGCAAACAGATTCACCGGCGCGCCCTGCTCGATCTGTCTTGCCAACGTGGAACTGGAACCGAAGGACAGGCGGGGTGCCGCATGCCCCTGCTGAGCCCAGATGGCGGATATGTCCTTCAAAGCGTCCGTCAGGCTGGCCGCGGCGAAAAAGGTCAGTTCCTGGGCACCCGCCGTGAGGGGCAGGAGCAGGAGGCAAAGGAACAACAGAAACCGCAAGCGACACACCTTTCGCAACAATGGGTCGATCAAGGCTGGATCAGCTTAGAGCCGGCGAGTATCGCGCCATTTTGAGCGGGACTCAGCACGCGGCCATAGACCACGGCATTGAACAGGGGGGCGAGCGTTGCCGGATCCGCGCCGGCAAGCCAGGCAAGGCCGACCAGACGATTGATGGAAGGCGGCTCTTCCAGCCAGCCGAAGGGTTGGCTGGGGGCGAAGAACACGTGTCCGTCGCGCACGGCGCGAACAGACTGCCATGCCGTAGCCTGCGCGATCGTGTCGCGCATGGCGGGTTCTGCGAAGATCAGAATGTCGGGATCGAGCGCAGGGATTGTCTCGATGCTGACCTGACTGAACGGGCCTTCGCCGTCCGGCGCAAGCACCGGCCATCTAACTCGGGCAAAGGCGTCCGTCACTTCGGTACTGGAAGCGGCCAGGCTGACGCCGTCCGCGCCGCGGGCGTAGATCACCCGGGGGTGAGCATCTTTTCGTGCATTCGGACCTTCCGGCATGGCCAGCAAGGCCTCAGCAAACTGCGCCAGAGTTTCGGCACAGCCTTCCCGGTGCAGGATCGACCCTAACAGCCGCAGCGTGCGCGGGATTTCGGGAAGCGATCCGTTCAGCAACAAGGTGGAAACGCCGGTGCGCTGCTGCGTGGTCTGTGCCAGCGCGGCGTAGCGCGGCGAGATGGTGCCGTAATCCAGGGTCAGGTCGGGCTTTAGTGCCTGGATATTGTCTGTCACATCCTCCCGCCCGGTCAGGCGGGGGATCTGCGGCAGACCGTCAGTAGCAGGCGCCAGCATTGCGCGCGCATCGTCAGGCACGGAGGACGGCCATCCGAGCATCAAATCGGGTGCGACGGCCTCCAGAAGAATGGCTGCAGGCGGCCCGGCGGGCAGCACGCGACCGACCGTATCCCGCACAGCCACCGAATGGCCGGCGGCATCGACAATGTCCCGCGCCAATAGCGTCGCAGGCCAAAAGAGCGTGAAAAGGATAACCAGCCGTCCAAACATCATGTTCTCCCTGGCGACTACGATGTATCCCATCATACATATCGATCACAAGTGCCGAGGCGGCGGCCGAACTCCAAAAGATGGCCAACCTGGGACTAGATTCTTTTACCTCACGATCATTGATCCGAAGCCGTACGGCATGGTTGTCTATACCGTATGGGTAACCGCAAACCGAAGTCAGAGTCATCGGCGATCACCAATGATCACCTGAGCATCCGGATCGACCTTGCGTCCGGGGCCAGGATCGGCCCTGGAAAAGTCGCCGTGCTGGAGGAAATTGGGCGGTCTGGGTCCATTTCCGCGGCCGGTCGAGCGTTGCGCATGTCGTACAAGAGGACATGGCAACTGGTCGAGGATTTGAATTCCAGCCTTGGCATCCCTGTCGTGGAGACCGCGGCAGGTGGCAGCGGTGGTGGTGGGGCCATTCTGACGGAGGCCGGCCGGACGGTTATCGCGCGCTATCGTGCGATCGAAATGGATACAGCGCAGGCGGCCCGAAAGCATCTGCTCGCGCTGAATCGAGCTTGTGCGAAGAGGTAGTTTCTGAAACACGCGGAGCGTCCCCGCTCACAGGAAATGAGACCACGAAGCTTTCCGCCCGCAATCAGATTGCCGGCACGATCACCAGCGTTCACCCCGGCGCGACCACGTCCCATATCACGACCGCGGTGTCGCCCACCGTGACGATCACCGCATCGATCACCAATGAGGCGACCGCGGAACTTAGCCTGAAGCTCGGGATGCAGGCTACCGCCGTGATCAAGGCGTCCGACGTCATGGTCGGCGTCTGATCAGACTGCCGTGTCCAAAAGACCTGTCACCTCTGGCCGCTGCAAGGCGGCCAGCAGGGCCGTCGCGCTCGCCGAGCGGAGCTGAATAAACCGCGTGCCGCCTTGGCGGCACAAGGATTTGACCGTCAGCGCGGAGTAGTGGCTGATGCAATCCACGGGAAACAACACGAGATTTGCTCGGCTTGCCGGGCCGGGCAGAAAGTGTGGGTGGTTCTCTAACCCCCATCATGGTGCAGGAACGTGGCGCCCAGGCGCCCGCTGACCGTGCCCGGATACCAGGCCAGACACAATGGACGCCTCGCTCGCTTCCAACTCCTGAAGCCCGGTAGGATCCCCAACTCGGCGAGAAGGTTTTACGCGGCCATGCCGAGGCGGGGCCGCTCCGGCTGGACTTCCGCTGGGTTTCTCTGCCATTGTCGCGCGGTGTCATATCCCAGCTCTGAAACCGATTTGCGCCCGGGCGAGATCTCGGTTGCGCTGCCGCCGGCAACCGATGCCGGCGTGTATTTCATCGGCAAGATCCATACGCCGTGGCGGACACGCCAGGATTGCCCCAAGCGAGGCAGTCTGGATGGGCCGATTTGCTCAATCGTCGTTGATGATCGCTGGCGCGACGGTCTGACCGATCTGGCCGGGCATAATCGCGTGCAAGTTCTGTATTGGATGCACCAGGCGCGGCGTGATCTGGTGCTGCAGACCCCCCTGCGCACGGGGGCAACCACAGGGACCTTCGCGCTTCGCTCGCCGGTGCGGCCGAACCCGATCGCGTCCTCGGTCGTGGAATTGATTGCGATCGAGGGAACGACCCTGCGCGTTCGTGGTCTCGACTGTCTTGACGGCACGCCGCTGATCGATCTGAAGCCGGATCGGCCGGTCACCGCCGAATAGCGAAACCGCGACGATGGTTGCTGGGGCAGCCTCTGAATTCACCCGACGCGATATCTGATTGGGAATAACGAAACGGCCGAGGGTCGGATGGATGGCAAGTCGAGCGACATGGCCCAACGGCACGGTAAGTATCTTTTCGGTGAATGGCGTACTGCTTGGGGCGTGCCTCCTGTAGGAAACGGCAAGGGCCACGACTTTGCCGAGACGGCTGTGCTGAAGCCTACCAAGGAGACGCCGCTTACCAATCATTCGACTGCGGGCGCGAGACCGGAACGGGGATAGAATATCTCAACATCCAGTTGGTCTGGAGCAATACCGACTGATGTCCGCCCAGAACTGTGGACATGGCATCCGCCTGCGGGTCGGTGACACTTGGAAAGCGGTGAAGACGCGTAGGCGGCCTTTGTGCCCGATCCTGCTTCCGTCGTTCAGGCGCGGGTGCTGTTGCGTTGTGCCAGAACCGGAACGACGTTCTGGACGCCGACCACCTGGCGCAGATTACCTTCGATCATATGGGCGTATTCGGCCGGCAAATCATGCACGGCGAATTCTACGTGCATGGTTTCGGCGCTGCGATGAGACCACATCCGATCGGGAGTGACGTCGCGCTTGGCGAAGGGCTGCAGCAGGCGCGACAGCAGGCCGGGGCTGGCGTCGGCGTCGACCATATAGCGAACGGAGACAAAATTCGGCGCGAAGGCGCCAGCATTGGCTTGAAGAGAGGCGGACATGTTGGGA
>CAINEA010000981.1 GCA_903847525.1 uncultured Acetobacteraceae bacterium
AAACGCGACGGACGGCGCAGGACGAACACATGGCTGCCATCTTGCTGGAAGGCGGGACGCAGCGTTTCGTGTTCGGTCTGCAGCAGCAGATCGGGATCGGTGGTGATGGCCTGCGCGGCCGGACGATGGCCGAGCGAGGCGGCTCGGGCGTTCAGTCGGCGCCAGACCGGCTCCACCGTTTCCGCGTCCACCGCGAGGCGGGCACAGGCGCCGGCCCCGCGGTCGGGATGGCCGGCATCGGTGTCGAACAGCGGATGAATCGCGGCCGCGCCTGGGCCGTTGGCGAACATGTCGCGGTTGCCGGTGTCGAGGTAGCTTTCGGCGGGCAGCGCCTCAGCGAGCAGGACATCGTGCCGGTCGAGCTCGACATGGAAGTAAAGGACGGAACGATACGATGTGTCCTGCACGATGGTGGCGCCGTTCACCAGCTGCCGCGCCGCGATCAACACGCCGTCGGTGAAGATCGCGTGGTCCGGTGAGACCAGCAGGTCGCGCTGGGGTAGGCCGTCGGCGAAGGCATCCTGGCGGATGCGGATCGGCAGCACGCGATCGGGGTATGGATGGGAGGCGATATCGATCCGCCGGTGGCCGATCCAGACGATCGGGCGGTTACTGCCGTGGTGCGTGACGACGCGGTCGCCCTTGCGCAGATCTTCCACATACCGGTCGCCCCTGGTCGTGCGGATTGCGGTACGCGCAAGGAAACAGGCCGTGGCTCCGAGCAGAAAATTGGCGCCGAAGCCGGTGGTGGCGGTGGTGGTCTTCAGATCCAGCGTGACGACGATCTGCAGAGTGGTCGACCTGACGATGGTCCCGAGGTCGAGAGCGTGGTCGGAGAAGAAGATTTGGGCGTTGCCGAGCGTGGCTGCCGTGAAATGCTGGATGGAGCCTGGTACTAATGTTCCGTTTTCGCTGATGCTGAAATCCAGCGAGGAGAAACCGGCGCCGAAAGTTTGGGAACCAAGCAACCCGGCGACCAGATCGCCGGAAAGCTGGGTCGAGTCTATCTGCCAGTAAGTCGAGACCTGATACTCGTACTCTCCGGTGGGTGTCGGGGCGTAATACGAGCCTTCGGCGCCAGCGCCGAACACGACGGCTCCTGCAATTCCAAGCACAGCGCTGACGTTGCTGTGTCCGACCAGTTGGGTGGCAACGTAGGAAGCGTCCGGCACCGCGGTGGAGAAGGCATAGGCGGGGTCTGCCGTCCCGTTCAGGCCGGCTCCGTCGCCGCCGGTCTTGGCCTGGCTGTTGGTGGTTACGCTGTCCGCATGGATGCCGGCGGTGACCCCCGCCAATGTAAAGCTGACCAGCCCACTGGTCACGGACGTAGCGTTGGATACCGCCGACCCATTGGATCCGTTTGCCGCTGTTGTCGCGGTCGACTGTGCGCCGCTCTGGGCGATGGCTGTGGCGTGGGCGTTGACCGATTGGTGGCCGGTCAGGGAAATCGTGGCTCGGGCGTTACCGCCGGCTCCGTTGGTGCCACCCGTGTACCCGATTCCGCCGGCGCCGCCCTTGGCATAGGCGGTGCCGGTCAAATTCGGAGTTGAAGATGGGTCGCTGAACGTCAGATAGGATCCTGCTTGACCACCCTGTCCGGCGGCTCCGCGATAACTGTCTCCGCCGGCGCCGCCAAACGCGTTTTGGGTCAGCGACAGGGTGCCGGTGCTGGCGTCTGTCGCGGTGCCGCTGACTGCGTTGGTTAACTCGCTCGCCGCGCCGGCACCGCCTTGCGCGCCGGCGGCGCCAAATCCGCCGGCGCCGCCGCGCTGATCTACATGGACATAGGCATTTTTGCCCGTGGCCGTGATCGAAGTCGGTACCAAGGTACCTGATATGGAAACGCTTGCGACGGTTGCGATGCCGCCGGCCCCGCCCGTGGCGCCAACCCCATAGCCGGTGCCGCCGGTGCCGCCGGTTGCCTTGGCGGTCGCATACGCTTTGTTGGTGTTGCTGCTCTGATCGACCGCCGTGGCCTGGACCACGGCGGCGCCGCCGGCTCCGCCCGATCCGCCGCCATAATTATGCGGGAAGGCCGAGGAAGCGAGCACGCTGCCGTTTCCGCCAGTTCCACCGGTCGCCACGGCTTTGGATTTGAAATAGGGATTGGAAGCGATGTTGGAGCTGAAGCCGATCGCGTTGGCATAGGCGTCACCACCGTTCCCGCCGGAGGCTCCGATGCCCGCGCCAGAGGCTCCGGCACCGGAGGCAACGCCAGCGTTGCCGCCCGCGCCGCCCAATGCGATGGCGGATGCCGTGCCGTCCGCGATGTTGGTCAATCGTTACAGCCCAGGTAGCCAGCGACACCTCACGCCA
>CAINEA010000982.1 GCA_903847525.1 uncultured Acetobacteraceae bacterium
CGACATCCGTCAGGGCGGGGAGGTTCCAGCAGAGTTCGGCGAGTTGGGCTGCCTTGGCGGGGGAATGGTTGCGGGAGACCTGGGAGAAGAATTTTTCCTGCAGCTCGGCCTCGGTCATCGGGCGGGCGAGGCTGCCGCGGCAGTCGGTGACGTGGGCGGTGAGGCATCTGCCGTCTTTCATGTGGATCGCGGCCTTGGCCTCGGCGCGGTCCAGGCTGGCGTCCTGGATGGGCTGGATGCGGCGGCGCAGCGCTGAAATGTCGGGGTCGCGGACCATGGTGTCTGTGCCTTCGTCGAGGCCGGCGCGGCGGTGCATCAGGGCGCAGGCGGTCCAGTGGTAGAGACTGACGGCGGCCTGCATGGAGTCCTGCGGGTCCGGGCGGTCGCACAGGGTCAGGGTCAGCGGGTTGACGGTGAGCTCGACGCGCTCGATGGCGTGCGGATCGAAGCCTGGGGTGGCGGCGATTTCCAGGCAGGCGTCGATCTGCGGGTGGATGACGATGCCGCAGGGATAGGGTTTGTAGGCGTTGCGCAGCAGCTCGAAATCGGTGCCGAGGCCGGCGCTGCCGGCGGCGAGGTTGGGCGGATCGGCGTAGACATGGGCGAAGCCTTTGGCGCCTTCCAGGGAGGTTTCAATATTGGTGAAACCTTTGGCGGCGAGCTGGGCGGCGAACAGGCCGGAGCGGGAGGCGTGGCCAGGGACGAAGCCGAGGCTCATGGTGGGGTGGGCTTCGCGAAAGCCCGAGGACATCGAGGCGGCGATGCCGATGGCGTGCAGCATCTGGGTCTCGGTCAGGTTCAGCATCTTGGCGCAGCCGATCGCGGCGCCGATGCCGCCGACCAGGCTGGTCATGTAGAGGCCGACATTGCTGCGCGCCGGCGGCGTGGTGAGGACGTTGGCGATGCGGCATTCGATCTCGATGCCGAGGATCAGTGCGAGGAGGAAGTCGGCACCGTTGGTTTTTTGGCGTTCGGCCAAAGCAAGCATCGCCGAGGCGACGGTGCAGGTGGGGTGGGTGACGCTGGCCAGATGGGTGTCGTCGAAGGCGGTGAGGTTGGAGGACATGCAGTTCAGCAGGGCGGCGTTCTGCAGATCGACGCGCAGATTGTGGCCGAGGACGGTGGCCTGGGAGGGTATGTCTTGCTCGCGGATCGCGGCGAGGGCGGTGAGCACGGGGAGTTCGCGGGCGCCGCCCAGCGCGCAGCCGAACCAGTTGTGGAAGGCGCGCACGCCTTCTCGCTGCACCGCGGCGGGAATGCCGGCGAGGGTCGTGGCGGTGGCGTAGCGGGCGAGTTGGCGGGTGAGACCGGTCATTGTCGGGGCCTTAGTTGGAGAATGCCGGCATGATTTCGGCAGCGAAGCGGCGGATATTGTCGCGCGTCGTGGCGCCGCCGTTCAGCAGCAGATAGCGCACGCCCATGGCGCGCAGGCGTTCGAGCTTTTTCGCGATTTCGTCTGGGGTGCCGAACAGGGTGGCGGCCTCATTGGCCTCTCTCGTGTCGTCGTAGTTCATGATGCTCGCCTTGTTGTCGCCGCCGGGTGTCTGCGCGAGGTCGTGGGTGCGCGCCTGGCCGGCGAGGCGGCGGTCGAGGGCTGACTGCTTGTCCGCGGGGTCGTTGGTGACGTGGATGGCGCGGGCGATGGCGACCTGCATGGGATCGAACGACCGGCCGGCTTCGGTCAGAGCCTCACGAAACCAGCCGAGGCGTTGCTCCACCTGCTCGAAGGAGCAGAACTGGTCGATCAACAGGGAGTGGCCACGTTCGACGCAACGGCGGATGGACGCGCGGCTTCCGGCGCCGACCCAGAACGGCGGGTGGGGTTTCTGGGCGGTGGGAGGCTCGACGATGATGTTGTCGAAATTCCAGTATCTGCCGCGATGGCTGAACGGGGTTTCCGAGGTCCAGGCGCGGGTGATGATTTCCAGCGCCTCCTCGTAGCGGGCCTCGGCTTCCTCCATCGGGATGCAGAAGCCGGCGAATTCGTTGTGGCGGTAGCCGCGGCCGACGCCGAAATCCAGGCGCCCACCCGACAGCAGGTCGATGGTGGCGGCCTGCTCGGCGAGCAGCACCGGGTTGTGCCAGGGCAGCACGAGCACGGCGGTGCCGAGGCGCAGCGTGGTGGTGCGGGCGGCGACCCAGGTGAGCAGGTTGAGGCTGGCGGACACCTGGCCGAAGCCGGTGAAATGGTGCTCGACGATGAAGGAGCTGTGGTAGCCGAGGGCCTCGGATTCCACGGTGTAGTCGACGAATTCATGAAAGCCGGCGGCGCTGTCGATGCTGGGTCCGCGCTTGGCCTGGGCGCTGCCGAACAGGCCGAAGCGCATGGCGGTTTCGGGCCGCATTTGGGCGGCCGGCGGCGGCTTGGTGGCGAGGACGTTCATTGCTGGCTCCCGTGCCGGTTAGGGCGGGGGGCAGGATCGGCCGAGGGGGGGGTGCTGTCAAAAGGGGGGGGAGCGATTGAGCGTGGGCTTGAAGGTAAGGCTGTTTCGCCTTACATTCTACTGAGGTCTTTGGAGTTCTGCATGACCACAATAACCGTGACCGCCAAGGGCCAGGTTACTCTGCGCAAGGATTTGTTGAAACATCTGGGGGTCCGGCCTGGAGACAGGCTGGAGGTGGATCGGCTTCCGGATGGGCGGATCGAGGTGCGGGCGGCGCGGCCGGGCGGGCGGATTGAGGATGCGTTCGGCATGCTGCACCGGGCGGATGCGCCCTCGTTGTCGCTTGCCGATATCGAGCGGATCGCCGGCGAAGGGTGGGCGGGTAAACGGTGAGGATAACCGCCGATACCAATGTTCTGGTTCGTGCCCTGACCGGGGACGATTTGCTGCAGAGCCGGATGGCACAGGCCGAACTGGCGGCGGCCGAGGGGATCGCGCTGGCGTTGCCGGCGCTGTGCGAACTCGTGTGGGTGCTGGCGCGGGGCTACAAGATCCCGACCGCGGAGATCGCCCGCGCCGTGCGGCGGCTTATAGGCACAGAAAATGTGGCGGTGAATCGGCCGGCGGCGGAGGCGGGGCTTGCGATGCTGGAAGCCGGCGGGGATTTCGCCGATGGGGTGATCGCGTTCGAGGGTGCCTGGCTGGGCGGCGAGGCGTTTGTTTCGTTTGACCGGCGGGCGGTGGAATTGCTGGAAGCGAGAGGATTAGCGGCGCGGTCGTTGGGGTAGGCGGCTGTTGGGGCAAAGTTTCTCTGGCAATGGACCGTCGCGGTTAAACAAGAAATGGTGCAGTTCAAAGTAGAACTGCACCTTACGCTTGCTGACGTCGGGGGGACGCCCAGCTATTGGCGGACCGGAGATCGGGGAGGATGACCGCCGATGTCGATGCCTGATCCGCTCCGTGACCGGGGACGAACTGGCGGCAGCGGAGGGGATTGCGCTGACGCTGACGGCGCTGTGCGAACTCGTTTGGTTGGTGACGCGCGGTTCCAAATTCCCCGCCTCGGATACCGCCCGCGCCGTGCTACGGCGGATCGGCACCGAAAATCTGGCGGAGAATCGGACGGCGGCGAAGGCGGGCTAGCAATGCTGGAAGCCGGCAGGGATTTCTCCGATGGGGTGATCGCGTTCGCGGTTAACCGGGTGGGCGGCGAGCATTCGTTTAGTTCGACCGGCTGCGGTGAAATTACTGGAATCGAAAGGATTGACGGCGCGGTTGTTAGAGTAGGAAGCTGTGGAATGACTTTGGCATTGCGCCATTACGAGTAACCAAGAGAAGTAGAGCGGTTCCGAGTGGAACTGAGCATTACGCGTGCTTTGTAGGAACAAACGATGAACAAGACACATCCTAACGTGCCAACCGCTTCAGCTTCGGCAAACATCGGAACAAGCTCCGTTCTCCCGTATGCGTTGCTCTCGATCCTAAGTTTGGCAGTTGCACTCGTGGTGGGGCGATGGATCGCTATGCAGGCGGACATATTAGGGGTTCGATTTGACCGAGCCTACTACGTATTGCTCGTAATCTTGGGAATGGCTGCTGCTCTCATGCTTTTTGGTGTCATGCGCTCAACGGCCGCCATTCATGGTAAGTACCTCGGCGTGGCTTTCGAGGTCGGTGGGCCAGCGGCTTTATTTGTGTTGGTGGTAGCTGGTGGGGCCTGGCTTACGCAGCCACCATCAAGCTTTAATGCGAAAATTCGCCTTCGCTACGGCGGCCCGGAAGGAGACCAGCCTGCTTACGAAGCGGCTGTACCAACAGCCAAGCTGCGCCTCTTTGTTGGCTTTAATACGCCGCCAGATTTTTCGTTCTCAAATCAAGGTGAAGTCACAGTTTGGGACGTTCCCGGTCGATTCCGAGACAGCGAATTCGGCGCAGAGTTAATCTCTGATCGCGTAGTACTATCCGATGTGAAGCAAGCGCAACATTTGCATTTTCTTGGCCCCGACAAAGTTGTTGGTAATTGCTCACCTGGGTATCCTCCGGCGGTTCGGATTCCCGGTTTCGGCCTGAGGACGAAACTGGTTGACGTGATCACGGACGACTCGATTCAACATCGGGGTGACGCCCGAGATCGACCTCACCAAGCTGACGGTTGCG
>CAINEA010000983.1 GCA_903847525.1 uncultured Acetobacteraceae bacterium
CCCGTTCAACCGGGTCTCGGACGCGGATGCCGCGCTGGCCCACGTGATCGCCGCCGGCATCACCGACGGCCGGATCGTTGACGAGTAGGAGTAGAAAATCATGCAAATCCGTAACGGTTTGGAGCAATACCGATCGGGCAGCCAAGTGGGCCGCCGGGGCCTGCTGCTTGCCGGCGCCGCATCGGCTGCCTTCGCCGCACAACCCGCGTTCGCCCAGCAACGCCGTCCGGCACCGGCGCGTCACGGCACCAAGAACGCGGATCCGGTTCCGGCCGGCACGCCGGCACAAACGCCTGTGGGTCCATTGGACCTGGCATCCCGCTGGGCGGTGGTGATCGATTTCAACACAGGCGCCGTTCTGCTGGACAAAGATTCCGACAAGTCGATACCGCCATCCTCGATGACCAAGCTGATGACCGCCTATTTGGTCTACGAACAGCTGAAGCAGGGCAGGCTGAAACTCGAAGACGAACTCCCCGTATCGGAACGTGCCTGGCGCATGGGTGGGTCGAAGATGTTCGTGCAGCTGGGTACATCCGTGAAGGTGGAAGACCTACTTCGCGGCATGATCGTCCAGTCCGGCAACGATGCCTGTATCGTGCTGGCCGAGGGGATCGCCGGGTCGGAGGAAGGTTTCGCGGAACTGATGAACAAGAAGGCGGCGCAGCTTGGCCTTACGGCGTCCAACTTCCGCAACAGCACCGGCTGGCCTGACCCCGACCACCGGATGAGCGTGCATGACATTGCCACGCTCGCGCGGCGGATCATTCAGGATTTTCCGGAATACTACCACTATGATTCCGAAAGAACGTTCAAATACAACGGGATAGAACAAGAAAACCGTAATCCCCTGGTGCAGAAGGGGACCGGTGACGGCCTGAAGACCGGCCACACCGAGGAGGGCGGCTACGGCCTGGCCGCCAGTTCGCTGCGGGGCGGGCGGCGGGTGATCCTCGTGCTGAACGGCATGTCCTCGATGCGCCAGCGCCGGGAGGAAGGCGAGCGGGTGATGGACTGGGCGTTTCGGGAGTTCGAGAACGTGACCCTGTTCTCCGCCAGCGACGTGGTGGAGATGGTGCCGGTATGGCTCGGCACCAGCAAGACCGTGCCACTGGTTGGCGGGCGGGATCTGGTGGTGACCATGCCTCGGCAGTGGCGCAACAGCGCAAAGGTCACGGTGCAGTACGATACCCCGATAAAGGCGCCCGTCGCCCGTGGGGATACGCTGGGCAAGCTGATGGTGTCCGGCCAGAAGGTTCCCGCGATGGAAGTGCCGCTGCTGGCGGGTGCGGATGTGCCGAAGCTCGGACTGCCGGGCCGGGCAATGGCGGTCATCTCGCATTACATCACGGGCAGCTAAGCTGGGCACGCTCGCCAAAGCCGGGCTGTTCATCACGCTGGAAGGCGGGGAGGGGGCTGGCAAGTCCACCCAGGCACGGTTGCTGGCCGAGGCCTTGGCAGTGCGCGGTGTGCCGGTATTGCG
Source organism: uncultured Acetobacteraceae bacterium (assembly GCA_903847525.1). Lineage (GTDB taxonomy): Bacteria > Pseudomonadota > Alphaproteobacteria > Acetobacterales > Acetobacteraceae > PALSA-911. Next base: position 1,484 of record CAINEA010000983.1, read on the forward strand.
CACCCGCGAACCCGGCGGCGCCAAGGGGGCTGAATTGCTGCGAAACCTACTGCTTGGAGGCACGATCGACTGGTCCGCGCCGGCAGAGACCCTGCTGCATTTCGCTGCCCGGGCGGAACATGTGGAACGGAGCATTCGCCCGGCGCTCGCCGCGGGGATGTGGGTAATCTGCGATAGGTTTGCCGATTCGACGATGGCGTATCAGGGCTATGGCCAGGAGGCCGACCGCGCGATGATTGCGGCGCTGACCGGGCTGCTCGGGGTTAGCCCGGATCTGACCCTGATGCTGGAAGTACCGGAAGCGGTTGCTGCTGAACGCCTGAACCGCCGGGCGATCGCGGCCGATCGGTACGAGCGGTTGGATGGCGGATTCCATCGGCGGGTGAAGGATGGGTTTCGTGCGATTGCAGCGGGCGATCCCGGGCGCTGCGTCAGCATCGCCGCAGACGGCAGCCTCGACACGGTGCATGCCGCCATTCTCGCGGCTGTAGCTATCCGGCGGGAGTTGCCGGCGTGAGCGCGCCGGAGCCTCGCGCCAATCCTTTGCTACTGGGCCAGGAGCCAGCTGAGGCGATCCTGTTGGAAGCTTTGCGCTCCGGACGTATGCATCATGCTTGGCTGATCACCGGGCCGGAGGGTGTCGGCAAGGCCACCTTGGCGTTTCGTTTTGCCCGAAGGCTGTTGGCGGGCCTGCCCGATGCGGACACCAACAGCTTGGCGTTGCCGCCGGAACATCCGGTATTTCGCCGCGTTGCCGCCGAATCGCATGCCGATCTGCTGACGGTGGAACGGGAATACGATCCCAAACGCAAGCGGATGAAAACGCAGATTGCCGTCGAGGATGTGCGCGATATCCCAAAGTTCATGGCGCTAACTCCGGCCGAGGGTGGCTGGCGCGTGGTGATCATCGACGGTGCGGAGGATATGAGCCCGAGTTCGGCCAACGCGCTGCTGAAGGTGTTGGAAGAACCGCCATCGCGCGCGGTGCTGCTGTTGGTCTGTGGCGCTCCGGGGCGATTGCTGCCCACCATCCGCAGCCGCTGCCGTCGATTGCAGCTGGCGCCACTGGACGATGCGGCGATGGAACGGCTGCTGGGAACCTACCTGCCGGAAATGCCGCGGGATGAGCGTGATCGCCTCGTCACTTTGGCGGAAGGCTCGGCTGGGCGGGCATTGCTACTGGCCGAGGAACAGGGGCTGGCGCTGGCGACCTTGGTCGACGAGGTGCTGGCCGCAAGCCCGAACCTGAAGATGAGCCGCGCCTACGAAGTGGCCGACACGATTACGCGCGGGGAGGGAGCCTTCTCTACCTTCATGGACCTGCTGCGCGCGGGCATCACCTCCGCCGTGCGCGATGCCGTGCGCGGGCGGGCCGATCCCGACCAAACACGGCTGATCGCCACACGTCCCCTTGATGCCTGGGGCGAAGTGTGGGACGCGCTCACCCGGCTGCAGGACGAGACCGAGCGGTTCAACCTGGACAAGCGCCAGGCGATCGTCGCCGGGTTGGGAATGCTCGGCCAGCAGAGCAACAGAGTGGCGCCATCATGACCAAGCGATTCTACATCACCACCCCGATCTACTACGTGAACGCCGCCCCGCATGTCGGCCACGCCTATACGTCGATCGCTTCCGACGTGTTGGCGCGCTTCAAGCGCCTGGATGGGTACGAGGTGTTCTTCCTGACCGGCACCGACGAGCACGGCCAGAAGGTGGAAAAGGCCGCGGCGGATGCCGGGCTGGATGTGCAAACGTTCACCGACCAGGTGTCCGACGATTTCCGTGACATGACGCGGCGCATGGGGATCTCCAACGACGACTATATCCGCACAACCGAAGAACGACATAAAGCTTCGACTACAGAACTTTGGCGCCGTTTGGTGGCAGCCGATCAGATCTATCTCGGCCACTATGAGGGCTGGTACGCGGTGCGCGATGAGGCGTTCTACGATGACGATGAACTGACCAAGCGGCCCGACGGCAGCTTCATCGCGCCTTCCGGCGCGCCGGTGGAGTGGGTTCGGGAACCGTCCTATTTCTTCCGGCTGTCAGCTTGGCAAGATAAGTTGTTGGAATTTTACGAAAACCACCCCAATTTCATCGGCCCGAATGCGCGCCGGAATGAGGTTGTCAGCTTCGTGCGCGGTGGGTTGCGCGATCTGTCGGTCAGCCGCACAAGCTTCCGTTGGGGCATTCCGGTGCCGGGCGCGCCCGAGCATGTGATGTATGTCTGGCTGGACGCGTTGAACAATTACGTCACTGCCTGCGGCTTTCCGGACGAGACAAATCCGCGTTGGAAGTTCTGGCCGGCGGACGTGCATATGGTCGGCAAGGACATCACCAGGTTTCACGCGGTTTATTGGCCGGCGTTCCTGATGGCGGCCGGTCTGGAGGTGCCCAAGCGCATTTCCTCGCATGGCTGGTGGACCATCGAGGGCGAGAAGATGAGCAAGTCGCTCGGCAACGTCATCGACCCACGTGAGTTGGTGGACAGCTTCGGGCTGGACGCCGTGCGCTTCTTCCTCCTGCGAGAGGTCCCCTTCGGCAACGATGGAGACTTTTCCCGCAAATCGCTGATTTCGCGAATGAATACTGAGCTTGCCAACGATCTGGGCAATCTCGCGCAGCGATCGCTATCGCTGATTGCCAAGAACCTGGACGGTGTTTTGCCGGGCAGGGGGGTAATCACCGAAGCCGACGCGGTGATCCTTGCCGCTGCGCATGCATTGCCCGTCACGGTGCGATTGCAATTGGATCGGCAGGCATTCCACGAGGCGCTGGAAGATGTTTGGAAGGTGATCCGCTCCGCCAATGCCTATATCGATCACCAGGCGCCGTGGGCGCTTCGCAAGACCGATGCGGCACGTATGGCGGATGTGCTGCGGGTACTGGCGGACGTGCAGCGTGTGATCGCAACATTGCTGCAGCCGTTCATGCCAGATTCAATGAATCGAATGCTGGATCAGCTTGGCG
>CAINEA010000984.1 GCA_903847525.1 uncultured Acetobacteraceae bacterium
GGCAGAATCGGGGTAGTTTGGTCACTGGCGGGCATGGTGCGTCCGGATCGATGCGGATTGGTCTCGACAGCCGAATCCTACATCAGATCAGTGGCTTGTACACCTGCCCGCCACTCCTCATGAATTTTTGCGGCTAGGCAACGAACCGTCTACAGAACCGGGGCAACCTCAACTCCATGCGGCTGCCCAGCCATCAGGCGACGGATAAGGTGCGTTCCGCCTCGGGTCGCTCGGCATGGTGTGGCACCGCGGGCTCCGGATCATGCGCGGAGTCGCGGATCATGTAGCCGCGCCCCCAAACTGTCCCTATCAGATGATCGGCGCCGGCCTGCGCGAGCTTCTTGCGCAGTTTGCAAATGAAAACGTCGATGATCTTCATTTCGGGCTCGTCCATGCCGCCGTAGAGGTGGTTTAGAAACGCTTCCTTGGTCAGCACCATGCCCTTGCGCAGGACCAGCAATTCAAGGATCGCGTATTCCTTACCCGTCAGATGCACGAGTTGGCCCTCGACGACGACTTCCCGGCTGTCCAGATTGAGTTGCAATCGGCCGACGCGGAGCACCGGTTGGCTGAAGCCCTTGCTGCGTCGAACGATGGCCTGCATGCGGGCCAGGAGTTCAGCCTTGTCGAACGGCTTGGTGATGAAATCGTCAGCGCCCACGCCGAAGCCCTTCACCTTCGCCTGTGGCCGTGACAGTCCCGACAGGATGAGAACAGGGATTTCGATCCGCGCCAGGCGCATGCGGCGCACCACCTCGTATCCTTCCATATCGGGAAGCATCAGGTCGAGCACCACAATATCGTAATCATAATGCCGAACTAGTTCGAGGGCTTCCTCTCCGTTATCGGCCTGATCCACCACAGCCCCCCCAGTCTTCAGCATCAGCGTGATGCCGTGAGCGGCCGTCAGATCATCTTCGACGAGCAGGACACGCATATGTAGTACCTCCGTTTCCGATAAGGACTAAATACTACCTATAAGGGTGTTATTCCATAGTTTTTTCACCTTTTAGGTGTATTTTTATATGAGATTGGATGGATTGGCTAAGACAAATGCAGAACAAATGGGGGACATTGAGATTTTTGGGTATTGGAAGTATTAATGAAGCATACGAGTATCATAAATAGATTTAATTCGACGCGCGCCGCCGTACAGCAGGTCAGCCCCCTGAAAGTCCAAGGCGAGGTGGTTTCCCTGGCCGGCCTCGCGATAGAAATTTCCGGGCTGGCCCGACACATTGCCGTGGGAGAGCAGGTCACCCTTACCTCGAAGGACGGTCTGCTGATCCCGGCAGAAATCATCGGATTTCGCGCCGGCCTGGCGCAGGCCATGCCCTTCGGTTCATTGCAAGGCATCGGCCCCGGCTCCAGGGCTGTGGCCGCGATGAACCCCGCTCCTGGGGGCCAGCAGGTCACATTGCCCGCGCCCCAAGGCGCTTTAACGGTAGACGGTCAATGGCTGGGTCGGGTGATCGACCCGCTCGGCAGGCCGCTTGACCGCAAAGGCGTGCTGCCGAGCGGACCGATTTGGCGCATGCCGCGCGGATCGGTCCCGGATGCGACTTTGCGCGCGCGACTTGGGCCGCGGCTTAATCTCGGTGTTCACGCACTGAACTGCTTCACCACGTGCCGCCAAGGTCAACGGTTGGGACTGTTCGCCGGCTCCGGGGTCGGCAAATCCACCCTTCTTGCCATGATGGCACGGCACAGCGAAGCCGAGATTATCGTGCTGGCGCTCGTCGGCGAACGCGGCCGGGAAGTGCGAGAATTTCTCGAAGATGAGTTGGGACAGGAGGGGCTGGCACGCGCGGTCGTCGTCGTCGCCACCTCGGATGCGCCGCCGCTGATGCGCCGGCAGGCCGCCTATACCGCCATGACGGTCGCTGAGCATTTCCGCGATGAAGGCCGGTCGGTACTATTGATGATGGATAGCGTGACCCGCTTTTGCCTGGCCTTGCGTGAAATCGGCCTGTCCGCCGGCGAGCCTCCGGCCACCCGCGGCTACCCGCCTTCCGTATTCGCCGAATTGCCGCGCCTGCTGGAACGGGCCGGTCCCGGCTACGAGCGTCCCGACGGCAGCGCGGGCTTCATCACCGCCCTGTTCGCCGTGCTGGTGGAAGGGGACGATCACAATGAACCCGTGGCAGACACCGTTCGCGGCATCCTGGACGGTCACGTAATCCTGGACCGTCGCATCGCCGAGGCCGGGCGCTATCCCGCGATCGACGTCCTCCGCTCCCTGTCGCGCTCGATGCCTGGCTGCAACCTACCAGAGGAAAGTGCCCTGGTTCGCCGAGCCCGCGCCATTCTGGGTCTGCGTGGCGAGATGTCCGATATGATCCGTCTTGGCGCCTATCGCCGTGGCACCGATCCAGCCGTGGACGAGGCCATTGCCCTGGCGCCGGCGATCGAGGCCGTTCTTCATCAGTCCCGAGATGACATTGCTGTCGGCAATGACAGCTTTACCCTGCTTGCCAAGGCGCTGGCGCCCCGCTCGGCCGCCGAAACCGCAACCGAAAGCGCGATGGGAGCAAGCGATGACTGACCCCTTTGTAACCCTGGCCCGGTTGCGCCGCCAAGCGGTCGACGCGGCCCGCCAAGCGCTGATCAACTGCGTGGATCTGGAGGATGCGGCCGAGCGCCGCGCCGCGGTGGCCGAAGATGCGATCACTCAGGAACTGCAAATCGCCAGTCATCTGTTAGCCAGCGATCATGCCGTCGAGCGCTTCGGCATCTGGCTGCGGCAAGCCCGCAAAGCCGCCGAGGCCGCCCGGCTGCAACAGCAGCTTGCAACCGCTGACACCCACCGCGCTCGCGCCGTACTAACAACCGCCCGTTCGGCCGCCGAAGCGATCGACACGTTACGAGAACGAAAAGCGGCCGAGCGACAGGCAGCTACCGCAAGGCGAGTACAAAATGAGCTAGATGAGATGGCCCGCCATCGTGCCCGTATCACCTAATCATCCCGCTCCTGGGCAACAGATTGTCAGGCCGGACGATGGAATTCCTCCCGTCGATGTGCTCATTAGCGCCAATTCTGACTGCGGTGACTTTTTTCAGGAGCGAAGAATTTGCGCATTGCTATGATCGGCGGCGGCTATGTAGGGCTGGTTTCTGGCGCCTGTTTCGCTGAATTCGGTTCCGATGTCACCGTTGTCGAGACCGATCCGCACAAGCTTGCGGCGCTGCGGGAAGGCCATATGCCGATCTATGAGCCTGGGCTCGAGACATTGGTAACGGAAAACGTGAAGGCCGGGCGTCTCAGTTTCACCGGGGAACTGGCTGAAGCCCTGGTGGGCGCCGAGGCGGTATTTATCGCCGTCGGCACGCCGACACGGCGCGGCGATGGCCATGCCGACCTTACCTATGTCTATGCCGCCGCCGAGCAGGTAGCCCGCGCGATGACCGGCTACGCCGTGATCGTGACCAAATCCACCGTCCCGGTCGGCACCGGACGGCGCATCTCCGCAATCATGCACGAAGCCCGCCCCGATCTTGAATTCGACGTCGCGTCCAATCCGGAGTTTCTTCGGGAAGGCAACGCCATCGGCGACTTCATGCGTCCGGACCGGGTGGTGATCGGCACCGAGAGCGAGCGGGCGCGAGAGGTCCTGCGCCGGCTATATCGTCCTTTGTACCTGATCGAAGCACCGATCCTGTTCACCGGCCTCGAAACCGCCGAACTCATCAAATATGCGGCCAATGCGTTTCTCGCGATGAAAGTGACCTTCATCAACGAAATGGCTGACCTGTGTGAAAAGGCCGGGGCAGACGTGCATGACGTGGCACATGGGATCGGCTTGGACGGGCGGATCGGCCGCAAGTTCCTGCATCCAGGCCCAGGCTTCGGGGGCTCCTGCTTTCCCAAGGACACGCTGGCGCTGGTACGCATCGCGCATGACCATGGCGCGCCCTCCCGCCTGGTGGAGCAGGTTGTCCTGGTAAACGATGCCCGCAAGGCCAGCATGGCCCGCCGGATCGAGGCCGCCTTGGGCGGGACCGTGCGTGGCCGCACCATCGCCATATTGGGGCTCACCTTCAAACCGGAAACCGATGACATGCGGGATTCGCCCTCCCTGCCGATCGTCGCCCGCCTGGTCGAAGACGGGGCCGTGGTTCGTGCATTCGATCCGGAGGGCATGGAACAGGCAAAGCCTCTGCTTCCGGCCGGCATGACCTATTGCCGCGATGCGCTGGACGCAGCGCGCGGCGCCGACGCACTCGTCGTCATCACCGAATGGAATGAATTCCGTGCGATCGAGCCAGCGCAACTAGCCGCTGTCATGCGCGGTCGAGTCATCGTGGATCTGCGCAACATCTACGATCCGGCAGCCATGCGTCTGGCAGGGTTCGATTATCACTCGATCGGCCGGCCGATCATTCGGGCGAATCGGGACACGGGCACCGGCTAAGCCACCCTCGGCTTGGGTTAGATAAAGGCACGCAGTGGTTGAATATTGTGTAGGATAATACAATTTTAACGTGCTATTCTAGCGGCCGATCCAACAGACGACGGACCAGCCAAAATGGCAGAAACATCTCCTTCAGGTCTAGAACGTCGCCCTTGGCCAAGCATAAGCGTCTGTATTTGTTCTCATAACCGGCCTGGTTATGTTCGCGATTGCCTGAATGGCCTGGCACGGCAAACCGTGCCGGCCGGCACGTTCGAAATCCTGATCGTCGACAGCGGCTCCACCGGCGATACCGTCAACGAATTGGCTGACCTGGCGGCCGAAACGCCAAATACCCGGCTCGTCCGCCTGGACCGTCCGGGGGTCAGCATCGCGCGCAATGCCGGCGCAGATGCGGCGACGGGCGACTACGTCGCCTATATCGACGACGATGCCATTCCCACAACCGACTGGATCGAACAGATTCGCGCCGCCATCATCGCCATTGGCGGCGTTCCGGCTCTGCTCGGCGGGCGCATCCTGCCACTCTGGGAATCCCCCTTGCCCGGATGGTGGCCGTCCAAGCTGCGCGGCGTCCTGTCGATCATCGAAGCCGAAGGGCGCGGTATTTACCGCAGCCGGACCATGCCAGTCGATCTGGCACCTTATGGCGCCAACATGATCGTTCACGGCGCTATGATGCGAAGTGTCGGTGGTTTCGGCGACGGCACGGGCCGAGACGGCAGGACATTGCTTTCCGATGAGGATGTTCAGCTCGCCTGGCGGTTGCAGGATGCCGGCTACGCCGTCTGCTACGATTCGCGGATCGTCGTTCGACATCAGATCCAGGCCAGCCGCCTGACCCCGGACTGGCTGCTGCGGCGGATGTACTGGCAGGGCGTGTCCTCGGTTGCCACCAAACGATTGATCGGCGGCAACCGCCGTATCTGGTGGCTGCTGCCGCGCCGCTTGTCCGTGGCGCTGCTGCTGGCACCGACGGTCCTGTTGCCGCGCCATAGCGTGCGGCTGCTGGCTTGCCGCTGGCGCCTGGCCTACTCGATCGGTTTTGTTCGAGCCACGCTCTCGGCCTCTAGCATGAGGGCGTTGGCTTCCTGAGCCCGCACGAGCATGAAGCTCGATCAACGGCGCGGCGGGGCCGCAGATTTTGGCACCAAATCTTCTCCCGCCGGCCCTTGCGCGCCGATCTCAAATCCGCCTACCACCGGTTCATGGATCGGTTGACGGGTCGAAGCATCTTGGCGGGCTCGAACAGACGCCGTCGCGAAGGGCGTCGGCCGACATGTTGGGCTTTCTGAACCGGCCAGCATACTGACCCCACCAGTGCCGATCTGGAGCCTGAGTCCATGCCGCGCTACGCCGATCGCCTGACCCCTCACCTCTTGCGGCATGTTCCCCTTACCGCGGAAGTCATTCTGGACGTCGGCTGTGGCACCGGAACCCTGGCCGCCGAATATCGGCGCTTCAACCCGCGTGTGCGCATCTTCGGCATGGAAAGCGACGGCGAAGCCGCCGCGATCGCTTCCCCCCTGCTGGACGGCATTGCCCGCACGGACGTCGCGGACCATCCAATGCCGTTCATCCTGCCAGAGGGTGTGGACTGCATTCTCTACCGCGGCGTGCTGGAACATCTGGCCGACCCCTGGTCCGTGCTCCGGGCCCAGGCCGAGCATCTGAAGGATGACGGCACGATCCTGATCTGCACCCCGAATCAGGATCACTGGCGCAACACGGAATCCATGCTGCTCGGAACCGCTGACGGTGGGTCCGCCGATCCGGTGTCCGGAGACCTGACCTTGCCTCGCCGGCTTTCAATCGACGGCATGACCCAAGGTCTGGCGCGGATCGGACTGACACTCTGCGCCGTTTACCCGATCGTCGTTGATCCTGCCGAAACCGCCGCTTTTACTGCCACCATGACGCCCGCCCTACAGGCGCTCGGCATCGATCCTGAGGCGTTCACGAACCGCTCTATGCCCGCCTGCTATGTCTGGTGTGCCCGTAAGACCGGCCTCGACCTGCTGACGGTGGCGGCCAGCATGCTGGCCCCGGTCGGCGGGGTCAGCCATGTCCGGATCGTCGAGCCACTGCAGGCGATGGCGACACTTCCGTCGGTGATCACCTATCTTTCTCCCGGAGGGGACCGGGACCGCTTGGATGCGCACTCGCCCCGGGTGTTCGTCCTGCACCGCCCCGCCCTGAATGGCAGGGAAGGCCTGGCGACGATCGAAGCGTTGCTGCGCGACGACTGGATAATCGTCACCGAATTCGACGATCACCCGGATTTCTTCGAAATCATGCGCGGCGAAGGCCAGTTTTCCTTTACCGGCGTCCACGCGGTTCAGACCAGCACGCCTGCGCTTGGAGCGATCTTGCGCCGACGCAACCCTGAAGTGGCGGTGTTCCCCAATGCCGTCCGCACCTTGCCGGAACTGCGCAACTTCAACGACCGGGGTCACATGACGCTGTTCTTCGGTGCGCTGAACCGGGAAAGCGACTGGGCGCCGATGCTGCCGGCGCTGAACGCGGTAGCCGCGGGTGTGGGAGCTCGGCTGCGGTGTTGCGTGTTGAATGACCGAGGCTTCTTCGACGCCCTGGAGACCCC
>CAINEA010000985.1 GCA_903847525.1 uncultured Acetobacteraceae bacterium
GCGGATCGTAGACGCGGCCGAGATCAATGGAAGAGACTATTTTATCTGGGATGACGAGTTGCCGGGCTTTGGCCTGCGGGTCTTTGCATCGGGTAAGCGTAGCTATCTGATCCAGTACCGTGCGGCGGGCCGAACCAGGCGCTACACCATCGGACTACATGGCGTCTGGACGCCGGAGACCGCGCGGCAAGAGGCCAAAATTCAGCTTGGACGTATCGCGAGCGGAGACAATCCCGCCGAAGAACGCCAGCTCGACCACAAAGCCATCACCGTCAAGGAACTTTGCGCGCTTTATGTCGCCGACCTCAATGCGGGACTGATCCTGGGCAAAGGCGGTCGCCCCAAGAAGCCCACGACGATCGGAACCGACACGGGACGTATTGAGCGCCATATCATCCCGCTTGTCGGCTCTCGGCGCGTCAAGGATCTCACCAAGGCCGACATCAACAAGGTCTTGAAAGACATCATGGCCGGAAAGACGCGCGTTGCGGTGAAGACCAGGAAGCTACGCGGCAAGGCCATCGTGCGCGGCGGCGCCGGAACGGCTACACGAACGGTCGGCCTGTTGGGAGGCATCCTTACCTATGCAGTTGACGCCGGCATCATCGAACGCAATCCGGCACATGGCCTGAAAAAGCCCAAGGACAATGTGCGCAATCGTCGTCTCAGTGAGGCCGAGTACCGAACCCTTGGGCAAATGCTGCGCAAGGCTGCCGAAAATGAGAAGTACGCGCTGACGGTTGAGATCATACGGTTGATCGCCCTGACAGGCTGCCGCCGCAGTGAGATCATCGGCTTGATGTGGGACGAAGTGGATCTCGACGCCAGTTGCCTCCGCCTCGTTGACAGCAAGGAGGGCGACTCTGTCCGCCCGACGGGGTTACCCGTCGTCGAGCGCCTCGAGGAACGCCGGAAGGAAACCGCGAGCAGTTACGTCTTCCCAGGCGAGCGCAATGCCGCCGCGTTTGGGAGTTTCCCAAACCATTGGGAACAGATTTTCAGGGCGTCACCGCTCGCCGACGTGACGCCTCACGTCCTGCGGCACAGCTTCGCCAGTATCGCCAACGACCTCGGATTCACCGAAATCACCATCGCGGCGCTCGTGGGCCACTCCAAGGGTACGATGACCAGCAAGTACATCCATACGCTTGATACGGCGCTCATAATGGTCGCAGACACGATCGCCGGTTACATCCTTGGGCTGCTGGATGGGATTGAGTTCAAGCAGACGGCTTACGCCTTGGACCGCGACTCACGGCGAGCCGCCCTCGATCGCTTCCTGACCAAAGCGGTGGGAGAGACGGGGAGCGAGGTTGAAGGACCGATACGCCAAGCTGCCTGATTTCGTGTCAGTCCCCCTCATCGCCCCCTCATGGTGGCCACCTTATCGTGGCTTGTCAGCGCGGCGAATTCGGGATATATATCCAGATATAAATTGGAGGCTGCCATGGGCAACGCCGCACAGAAGAGAGCAATCCAGAACTACCGCGCGCGCCTAACGCAGCGCGGTTTCACGCGCTTTGAGATCATGGCGCTTGAATCTGATCGCGATTTGATCCGATCGCTTGCCCGCCGCCTCGCCGAGGAAGGGCCTGAAGCGGAGCAGGTCCGCGCGGCCATGAAGACGGCCGTCACGGGTGAGCCGCCCAGGTCGGGTGGCATCCTGACCGCTCTGCGGCGCTCGCCTTTGGTGGGGGCCGGACTCGACCTCTCGCGCCCACGTGAAGAGGGGCGAAAGGTCGACCTGTGACACGCTATCTTCTCGATACGAATATCATCAGCAATGTCGTCAAGCCGCAGCCTTCGGAACTGCTGCTTGGTTGGATGGCGGCACAACGTGACGATGACCTGTTTGTCGCCTCACTGACGGTCGCCGAAATCCGACGCGGCATCTTGGAGAAGCCTCGCGGGAAGAAAAGAGATGCTCTCGATGCATGGTTCGCTGGCCCTGAAGGGCCGCAGGCCATTTTCACGGGCCGCATCCTCTCGTTCGACGACAAGGCTGGTTTGATCTGGGCGCGGCTCATGGCGGAGGGGAAAGCGGCCGGGCGACCTCGTAGCGCGCTCGACATGATTATTGCTGCGGTCGCTGGCGCCATGGATTGCGTGGTCGTGACCGACAATGAAAAGGACTTCGCAGGTATCCCGTTCGTCAACCCTATGCGCGGATCGGAATGATGTGGTGTCGCAAAAAAAATAGCTCGGGAGGGCAGTATGGCTGAAACCCAGATCGAGTGGTGTCGACTCCACATGGAATCCCGTCGCGGGATGTTCGATCGTCACCGCTGGCTGCACGAATTGCTACGCCATGGAGATGGCTAGGCGCCTCGAAGTGATGGATGTCGAAAAATATGTTGGGCTGACGCGGAAGACCGGCCGACGCACAGTCTGGAACGGCATCGTGCGCGAGGATATGGACGCGCTGACGATCCCGCATAGGTGGCGTAAGCCACGCAAGATTTTCGTTAATTCTATGAGTGATCTGTTTCACGAACAGGTCAGCGATGCGTTCATCATCGAGGTGTGGCGGGTCATGCGCGAGACCCCCCATCACAATTATCAGATCCTTACAAAGCGGCCAGAGCGAATGGCGGAGCTAGTCGCCACCAAGATCGGCGAAGTTATGCCGAACGTGTGGCTCGGAACCAGCATCGAAGACGCAAGTGTGATTGGTCGAATCGAGCACCTGCGCCGCTTAAGCCTCCCCTCATTTTCCACCTGATCCGTTGCAGAACAAAAGAAGCTCAAAGTTGGCGCTTAGTTTACGAATAGAATCAGACTCGGCGGCATCGGGTTCGCATTCTTCCTTTTGTCGTAACTGCCCAGGTAGTCGATCGCTGATCGACGGTTGACACGCGAGTTGCGGCATGAGTCAAGCTTCCCATGTCGTTGCCGCCGGCCGATTCCCAATCTGGTTCCGATGCGGGCGCGCCGTGCGGCGAAGCCGCGACGCCTCGGGAAATCATCGACGCATTGCTGGCACAAAACGCCGC
>CAINEA010000986.1 GCA_903847525.1 uncultured Acetobacteraceae bacterium
CCGACCAACCATGGCGCATCATGTCCATCGGTTTACGCGACTGGGCGCATCGGTTCTGATCCGTGGGAACTGGTATTACAGTAGGCAGCTGACGATCTCCGCTCGTATCATGCGTGATTCGGCTTGGGTTTTGAGAAAGGTCGGGGGAATGGAGCGCAAAACGGCGCTCCCGTTAACCAGGACCAGGCCGAGGAAAGGCCGATCACCGTATTGCTGATCGGCGCATGAAAGCCGCGCAGCGCTGCCGGGACCGGGACCGGGACCGGGACCGGGATCGACAGAGCGGCAACCAGGATCGCGATTTCAGGCAAAATGGACGCTCTGGCGGATCGCAACCGGTAGCTGGCGAACAAGACCCGGCCAGGAACAGAAGGCCCCCTCGACGCCGGGCTTCGCCTGTTGCTGGTCGTGGCGGCAGGCATTGGGCGTTCCGGTGTGCGCCAAGCCGGGTCGGCAAAGCGGCCTGACGGTTGCGACATAGAGTCAATTGACCTGCGTCAAGGCCGGAAAAGTCCAAATCCGGTTAAATCCGGGCTCCTGAACGAAAGTGAGTCCCTGGCCCATGAATCATAAGCACCGCGCGACCCTGCATGCCCTGTTCGCGCATCCGATCAGCAGCAATATCGATCCCAAGCTCCTGAAAGCCGTGTTGGAGGGCCCGGGTGCCGAGGTTGGGCATGGCGGGCATGGCCAGATGACGGTGAAGCTGAACGGTCATACCCATAGCTTCCATGAACCGCACCACAGCCTGTCGAAGGATGACGTATCCTCGATACGCAAGTTCCTGGAGGACGCCGGGGTGGATCCGGTGCGGGATTACCCGCTGTAGGCTTCCCGGATAAACCAAGCCGATCCCCATCCCGATCCCGGTCATGCCCCGGAGGATGCCGTGCGTCATCCGGGGCCATGACGCGTCGGCGCCCGCGCGCTAGGCTCGCGGTCTCAGCCCTGTCCCCGGTCCGCTGAGGCCATCGCGAGAGACAGACCATGCGGGTGCCGTTCTTCTATGGCTGGGTCATCGTCGCCGTCACGTTCGTGTCGATGGGCATCGGCGTGAACGCCCGTACCGCGTTCTCGCTGCTGTTCCCGCCCATCCTCGATGAATTCCACTGGGACCGCGGCGTCACCGCCGGCGCGTTTTCGTTCGGCTTCATCGTTTCCGGCATCCTCAGCCCGCTGATCGGGCGCATGATGGACCGCTTTGGCCCGCGTTCGGTGATGGAGCTGGGAACGGGGCTGATGGCGGCGGGGTTTCTGCTGGCGCCGTTCACCTCCGAGCCGTGGCATCTGTATCTGACCATCGGGGTGCTGGTCGGGGGAGGCAGCGTCTGCCTCGGCTATTCCGGGCAATCGCTGTACTTGCCCAACTGGTTCGTGCGCACCCGCGGCCTGGCGATCGGGCTGGCCTTCTCCGGCGTGGGCCTGGGCTCCGTCACCCTGCTGCCCTGGGTGCAATCGGCGATCCTGGGCGCAGGCTGGCGCGAGGCGTGCTGGATGCTGGGACTGCTGATCCTGATCGTGCTGACGCCGATCAACCTGCTGCTGCGCAAGCGGCCCGAGGATCTGGGCCTGCGGCCGGACGGCGACGCTGCGCGGGATGCATCCGCCGCTCCCCGCCCCTCCAACATCGTCGACCCCGCCTGGGCCGCGACCGACTGGACCCTGGGCCGCGCCGTGCGCACCGCGCGCTTCTGGTGGCTCGCGCTGGGATATTTCGGCGCGCTGTACGCCTGGTACGCCGTGCAGGTGCACCAGACGAAATACCTGCAGGAAATCGGCTTTTCCGCCAACCGCGCCGCCTGGGCGCTCGGGCTGGTCAGCCTGATCGGCGTGGCCGGGCAGATCTCGCTCGGCCATCTTTCCGACCGGATCGGCCGCGAATGGGTCTGGGCGATCAGCAATCTGGGCTTCGTGATCTGCTATTTTGCCTTGCTCATGCTGCGCCACGATCCCTC
>CAINEA010000987.1 GCA_903847525.1 uncultured Acetobacteraceae bacterium
TCCAGCGTGACGTGCTCCGCCTCGGCCGCCTGGCGCAGTTCCGACATGAAACCCAGCAGCGCGCTGTCCCAGGTGCCGAGTTCGGACGTTTCGAACGCAACGCTGGCGATGCCGGGGGCGGACAGAAGGTCGGACGCGTTCTCTTGCGGCAGTTCGCCTTTCCGCGCGATCCAGTCGCCGGCCAGCGTGACCACACGATGGGGCCCCGTGCCCCGGAGCTCCGCGCGCGGTGCCGGCGTGGACTCGGGCGTGGACTCGGGGATTGGCTGGGTGTCGAGGACGAGCGGCTCCATCGGTTTTCGTTATACCCTGTCGTCTTCCGGTTTGCAGCAGGCTCGGCCGATTACCCTGTCTTCAGACCCGGGTCTTCAGAACCGGGCGGCGATCGTGAACGAGCCGAACTGGAACAGGCCCCCACGCTGGCCACGGAATTCCTGTGTCTGCAGCACGTGGGTGTAGCTGAAGCGGATGCCGGAATAGATGATCGTGAACCCCAGCTCCATCTCGCCGACAAAGGGTTCGCGAGGGACATGCGGGCCGGATTGGTAGGGGTTGCCGTCCAGCGTGGCATCCCACGCCACGGCCTGGCCGTCGGCGCCGATGAAACCATACCAGACGAAATCGCGCGTCGGCGTGTAGGCGTCCGCGCCGGTTAGGCCCGGGCTGATGCGCGAGGTGCCGAAATCGGACCCGAGGCCCTGGCCGACCCGCAACTGCATGCCGATTTGCGCATAGTCGCGCCAGCTTCCGACCGCGCCGGCGATGGATGGCAAAATGTCCACCTCGACCCCCGGCAGGGTGCCCTGAGTCACGGTTTCCCCCAGCAACGGAAGCCGCCAGATGCGGGCACCGGCGAGCTGCACCACCGGCATGTTCTTGATCTGGTAGTCCCAGCCTTTGGCGGTTGGTTCCCGGATCAGGTTGTGAAATCCGTTCTGTAGCTGCTCGCCCTGCGCGCCTGGGCCAAGCACCCCCAGCGCCAGGCCGAGGATCGTGCGGGCGCGCTCGGTGTCGTGAACCAGATTGAGCTGGCCGGTAAGAACGGCCGAGTAAGGCCGGTCGCTGGGGTTGGGGATAGCCAGATCGGTGTTCTTGGGCGTGAACAATGTTTGCGACAGATCGAGCGAGATCCGCTGGCGGCCATCGCCCAGGACGGCGCGGCCGGCGTCGCTGATGATTTCCGGCATCAATCCGGACGGCAGGGTGATGCCCAGGCGCAGGCCCGCCGTGTAATTGCGATCGGTTCGCCCGACGAGGTCGTTCTCGGTTTGCAGGGTGATGATAGTGGCTGGGTCTGGTGGCGGTACCGTCGCGGGGTCAATCTCTTGCGCGCGGACGCAGGTTGTAGCGGCCGACGAGGCCGCGAGGATCACGAAGGCCCCTGTCCACGCGCTGCGGCAGGCGCGGCTTAGGCTGGTGCTGGTGCTCACAGGAAACCCTCGTGCTGGCTGAAAGACGCGCGGCAGCACCGGGGATCAGCGCATACGGAACATCGCCCTGGCGCCGCCATAGCTGCAAATCAGCAGGCGTCAGCAGCAAGGCAACAATGCGGCGCGGAGGCGAAGGTTCCGGGGCAGCCCGAGTGAGCGGGTTTTGCTGCGGTTCCGGGGCGGAGACTGGTGCTGCTGGAGGGGATTGAACTCTCGACCTCTCCCTTACCAAGGGAGTGCTCTACCACTGAGCTACA
>CAINEA010000988.1 GCA_903847525.1 uncultured Acetobacteraceae bacterium
ACATGTATGTGTAACACCCCCACATGACTGCCACGCAGTCATCCCGCGTCCGCAAAATTAAAAAATGCCCCTAGAAAGCGGTCATTTACGTACGATGCGTACGCGCTAGAACTAGTGCTCCCCCCGATGCTTGCCGCACATGCTCGTCGAAAATCCTCCAGCGTGCACATGCCCATCGCCTCCTTGTGCTTCACTACGGTCGCGAACGGCAGCGCCTTGGTGAAGATGTCTGCAACTTGCTCGGTGCCTGGGCAGTGTCTCATATCTATGTCACCGTCACGTTGCAGCTCTCGAATGTAGGCGTTACGCTGTCGGATGTGCCTCATGTTTCTTGTAGGTGCCGCTCCGCGTGTGTAATCCACGGTTCCTTTATTATCCTCAAAAAAAGGCGATGGGCCGATCGGCGGTCTTCCCTGGTCCACTTGGTACGCGCGGCACTTCTGGTTGCGCTGTCCTATCTTGCTCGCTGCCACCGTTTCTGCCTCTGTGGAGCTCAACGTGACGCACTTCTGACTGGCTGACTTGTAGTCGATAAGCCCGCCCTTGCACAGTATGACTCCACCGTAAATCGCTTGACCCGTCTTATGGTCATGGCCGAATTCTGCGTCGGCAAATACCACTGTTGTATCTGATAGCCGCGGGTTTTTTCCGTAGACCAGGCCATCCGTTAGGTTCCCCGCGATGTATTTGAGCAGATCATGTGCCGCATTCTTCATTGTCTGAGTGACACCAGTGAGCCCGTAGGACAGCTGCAGCAACGCGTATGCCCCCTCTGGCATCGTGTGGATCCACCTCACATGGCCCATGAACTCCTGCCACGCGTCGATAACTTCCGTCAGGGCTCCTTCCTTGTTGCGCAGATCCGTATTCGGGGATAACGGTACTCGGGTGGTCGGCTGGCCGCGTATCGCGATGGTAGGCATGGGCAGAATCGGATGGTTCTCCCAGTGGTCCAGCACCCACTCCTTGTAGCTCTTCGGGTGGCAGAAAATCATGCCTCCCCCGTCTTGCCTCCATCTCCGTTGTGTTGGAATTCGTACTCCACCCCCAAAAACGACTTGGGCTTGCCGAGCAGCTTGATCTCGTACTTCTTCGCGATCGCCTCGAACAGTGGCAGCACATTGTATCCCATCATCATGCCGTCGTCTACGTGCACGATGGTGTAGGCGACCACCGCCCCCGTGGCCTCGTCTGTGCGTCGCCACGTGCAGGGGTCGGTCTTCCCGGCCTCCCATCCCTTTTCCGCCATGCCTTGCGACAACTCGTTCCACCAGTTCCAGGCCGCTTCTACAAGGCCGTATAGGTTGCCTGTTACCAGCAAAATCTTGCCCGTGGTGTCGCCCTTCCACCCCTTGGGAAAGCGCATGAAGATGTTCTTCTCCGTAGCGGGACGCTTGGCCTGCAGGTATGCACGCACAAAGTCAAATGACAGGAATTGCGCTCCGGGCATGTTAGCTAGTGTGGCCAAAATGAGTCGATGCGAAACCTGGTCGACTGTAGGGCTCGACCTGTGATCGGGGTTGATGTCATCTGCCGCTTGCATGTTCCCCATGATCGTCAGCCTGGCCTTGAACTCCAACGTCCCCTCCAACCCCGGTTTGGTGCTATGCACCCACGTATTGCCCAGCACCGTGAAGCCCACCGCCTCCGCTCGCTCCCGCACCTCCAGATGTCCACCGATTGTCTCCAGCTCCGCGTCCATTGCCGCCTGCCACTGCTCAGCCTCCGGGGACGATGTCGCTTGTTGGAAGCCCTGGGGGATTATTATCGGTGTGGTGGCCGGAATTGTGCTCGACACGAACACCCCGCGCCCCTCTATTATCGGCACGTACCGATTACCCAGTCGCGCGATCCAGTCCGGATAGGGCGCACCTTGCTCCTGCTCCCGCGCTTCTTCCGCCATGGCATCAAGGTGTGCACGTATAGCGGCGCCCTTCTCTGCCTGCTGCGCCTCCGTGATGGCTATGTGCTCCGGCACCGGCGCAAGCGTAGCGCGGCCGTGTGCGATGAAGGCTTTCACCTGCTTCCCCCGCTCCCGTAACCGCGCGCTTACCGGTTCGCCTCTGACCTCCTGCGCCTCATCCTCGCTGATGTCCTCCGGTCCATCCTCTGCAGCCTGTGCTGCTTGCCGGTGTGATGCAACTCTACGAGCCCATTCCGCTCTTGAGTCACGCTCTGCGTTCCGCGCGGTCTGCGCTGCTTGCAGTCGTGCGGCTGCCTTGTTCTCCTTTGCCTTCGTCTTGTTGTGCCTTGCGACCGCCTTTCGCGCCACCGCCTCTGCTGCGTCGTCCCTGCGCGTCTCGGCCAGCGTCTCGTTGCGCTCTCTTGCCCGGCGCTTGAGGTCCGTCATGTCGGCGACAACAACAGCGTCTAGATCCTTCTTCCTGCACTCTGGACAGCGAAGTAGACCGATCTCCTGCTTGGTGTTCTTCTTGCCCTTGGCTAGATATGGGACACACCGCTTGTGCCACACACGGTCGCAGTAATCACAGCACAGCACGTTACCTCCTGCATTGCATGCATGGCAGTCCATCTCGTGGTGGAGATCCGTTGTCAGTAGTCGGCCCACCACGTCGTACTGCTCCTGCACCTTGCTCGCGTCAAACTCCCAGTCCTGCTCGTCCTTCTCGGGGCTTCCCAGGAGCGGTATCGGGCGGAAGGTCCGAGTCGGGATCACGACTTGTCTGCCGTCCTTGGTTTGCACTCGCACCAACATCGTGGTCTGGCTGTCCTCCGACAAGCCGTAGTATTTGGCGAGCTTCCCGCGAGCTGTGAATTTATTGTCCGGGTCCGGAATGAGGGCGATGCCTCGCCTTCCAAATGCATGCACGTTACTGCCATCCGGCTGCTCCTTGAATCGCTTCTCCCACGGGCTCGTGCCGTCTTTGTCTGACGGCATGATGTTGTGCTGCCGCGCCGCCAACCTTATCGCGTATGCCCATGATGCTATCGGCTCTCCTGACGCAATCAGCTGCGGCCGGAGGATGTCGAAGATTGTCCTGTTCGATCGCTCCACCTTCCCGTTGGCCGCCGGATCGTAGGTGCCCACGATGTCGAACTTGATGTGTAGCTTGCGGAGCTCGCCTTGGAGAAACGCATTATCTTGACTTGCATCTCCATCGGAGCGAAATGTCTCGACCGGGTCTGTCTTGTTGATCATCGCCAGTTCGTGAACGACCTCCACCGCCACTTGTCCCTTGTGTTCCAGCGGGATCGCGATGATGTAGTTCGAGTAGTGGTCTATCATCATCTGAGCGAACAGGTAGTCCAGCTCCTCATCGGACACCTCGAACTTGCCCATGGAGTCCGACGAGATCGTCTGCGCGAAGCGCGTCGCCTTGGACCTAGCCGGGGCCGGCTTGTGATGAGCCTTGATGGCCGCCCGCGCCTTCATGCACGTCTGGCACTTCCACGCGTCTGGAGGGAATTCAACGCCGTCCCAGTTCAGCCCCTTGATTCTGCCTGTCTTCCGCACCTTCTTCATCTTCTGTAAGGATGCGTGTCCGAGGTCTTCGTGCTTTTCAAGGAAAGCCGCGTATCTGGCGTTGAACGCCATATCACTCCCGCAGTGGTGTTCTCCATTGACGTCTACCGAGCAGGGGCACATCACCGATTGTGTCCCAGCCTCTGAGCTGGTTATCGCCAACATGTTGCAGAGCACCGCGACGAGCCACTCCTCCTCCTCGTCTTCGACCTCCTCGTCGTGCCCTGCTTCGCCAGCCGGCGCATTCGCCGGTCGGCTGTCTGTGCACACGCCACGGTTAC
>CAINEA010000989.1 GCA_903847525.1 uncultured Acetobacteraceae bacterium
ATGCCGCCGATTCTGATTCTATTCGTAAACTAAGCGCCAACTTTGAGCTTCTTTTGTTCTGCAACGGATCAGGTGGAAAATGAGGGGAGGCTTAAGGGTGTTCACCGCAGGAAGTTTCGGAGTGATTTACGCGGTATTGATGGGGTTGCTGACCGTCGCCGCATTCGAACGTTCCAAGGCGGCCGACGACGATATCGGCCGGGAGGCATCGGGCCTGGCAACCATCTATCGCAGCGCGGACGGCTACCCCGAGCCGTTGCGCGGCGAACTGAAGGCGCAGTTGCGTGACTACACGCATTACGTCATCCAAAAAGACTTCCCTGCCCATCACAAGGGCGTGGTGCCGATGGGCGGGGAACATCGGCTGGACGTCATCCGCCACGAGATGCTGGCGTTCGAGCCGGCCACCAAGACCCAGGAGGTGCTGCACCGTGAGATGCTGCACTACCTCGACGAGATGTCCATTGCACGCGAGCAACGCCTGAGCATCGTCTCCGCAGCCATCCCCGGCGTGCTCTGGTACGTGGTGATGATCGGCACGCTGATCACGATTGCCTTCCTGTGGATGTTGCACATGGAACTCGTGCCGCAGATCCTGTTCGGCAGCATCACGGCTTTCTTTCTGGGGATGATGATTTTCCTGGTTTACGCGCTGGACCATCCGCTGCAGGGCGCCATCCACATCGGGCCGGATGCGTTCGAGGCGGTCTATCGGACGGTCATGAAATGGGACGAGACCGCATGATGCGCGCGATCGGCCGTCGGGTGGCACTGGCATTGCCGCTGGCGGCATTTGGGCACGCCGCGCGGGGCGAAAATGCGTTCGCTTCGGTGGGAAGCGGCCAGCCCGGGGGCATCTATTATCCCGTGGCCCGCGCGATGTGCCAGATGGTGAACGCCGATCCTGTCAGCACCGGTGTGCTCTGCTCGCCGGAGGCGACTCCCGGATCCGCCTATAACGCCGATGCTCTGCGATCGGGCGAGCTCGAATTCGGAATCGTTCAATCCGACATCGCGTACGCCGCCTATAACGGCACCGATGCTTGGGCCGGCAAACCCGACAAGACGCTGCGTTCGGTCTTTCTGTTGCACCCGGAACTGGTTACCATTATCGCCCGGGAAGCGGCGCATGTCCGAGAGCTCGCCGATCTTTCCGGCAAGCGTATCAATGTCGGCGGCCCAGGTACCGGAACACGTGCAACCTGGCAGGCAATGGAGGCTGCACTGGGATGGAGCGGCGAGCAGGTGGCGCGCAAGGCAGCGCTGAAGGGCGACGCGGCCGGCAATGCGCTTTGCGCAGGGGACATCGATGCCACCTTGCTAATCGTCGGCCATCCATCGGGCCAGGTCCGAACGCAGCTTAGTGCGTGCGGCAGCAATCTTGTCGCCGTCAACGGCCCGGCCATTACGAAGTTGCTCGGCTCCGCGCCGTATTTGCATCATGGCAGGATCCCGGCCGGGCTGTATGGCCAACGTGTGGATGTCCTGACCTTCGGCGGCAACGCGATCCTGATGACCTCGGCAGAGACCGATTTGCATGTGGTAGCAGCGATGGCCAAGGCTGTGGTCGGGAACGTGGCTGAGCTGAGGATCCACCACCCGGCGCTGGCGCAACTGACAGCCCAAGAGATGACAGCGGGCAATTTTCCCGCCCCGTTGCACCCTGGGGCCCTTCAGGCCTTCAAGGAACTTGGCCTGTCTGTTTAACGTGACCGTCCGGTCTCGGACGCGTAGTGATTTCGGTGGCGATCGTAGATAGTTTGGCCCTCTGGAGCCTCCTTTTGTAGTTCCAGAAAGAGGTAGGGTAAGGCTGGTTGCCCGGCGGAATCGGATGTCAGAGAGACTTCCGTATAACCGACGGCCGGTTCGCAAGGCAGCGGATGCGTTGACGGACGCACCGGAGGCCATGGCGACGTTCGGCCGCCGCTGCCGGGAGGCGGGCGTGAGGCCATCGATGGGATCGCTGGCGCAGCCTACGATGACGCCATGTGCGAGAGCTTCTTCGCCACCCTCGCGGGTGAGTTGCTGGCTCGGCGTCGGTTCGCTTCACAGACCAAGGCTCGCATGGCGGTCTCCAGCTTTCTCGACGTTTGGTACAACCCAGCGCGCCGTCACTCTGGTATCGGCTATCTCTCGCCCATCGCCTACGAGGCGAAGACTACTATGCAGATCGAAATGACCTAGCCGCAATTATGCATGAGAGAGAGGATGGCGCCTTGAGTTGACGTGGCGGCATGGGCGAGCGCGCCGTGGTTTCGGCGTTGTTGCGGGCTCTGAGCGGCGGCGTTGGGGGTTGGCGGGATCAGAAGGGCGCGGGGCATAGGCCCCGTCGTTTAGGTGAGCATCCGCGGCAGCCGCGCCAGTGCGAGGGCAAGGATCGTTTGGTTCGGCATCGACTGCGGCAGGTGAAGGCGCACCTTTCGCTTCAGC
>CAINEA010000990.1 GCA_903847525.1 uncultured Acetobacteraceae bacterium
GCACCCAGTGCCCGGCCGGATCTCACCGGTCTATCCTGCCGCTGGCAACCCATGCGCACCGGCAACGGAACCATCCTTTCCCTGCTCGTCCAGCAGGCGCCAGGCGCCGCGAGGGAACCGTTCGCCGGCCTCGTGCGCGACGTTCTGCAGGAGCTCGATGCGAACGCCCGGCAAGGCCATCCCGTGCCCAGCAGCGGTCCGACCTTCCGTTGGCCGCCGCCAGGCCTCGACCTCGAAGCGCGCGCCTCATCCGGCCCGCTCGGCTTTTGGCCGCGCCGGGCACGGCTCTGGGTCGAGGCGCTCATATCGTCGGTACTATTTCGCACCGGCTGGTGTCTCGGCGGCTTCGATCCCCAGCGGTATCTCCGCCAGAGCGCGCTCAACAGCGACTACCGCAAATTCGATGACGGCTTGCGCATGACCGTGGATTGCGACATCGCCACAGCGGACCGCATCGAAACCCTGTTGGACACGGCAAAGCGCGCCGGCCTCGTGCGCTATGGCACGCACCGGCAGGATTCGGCGCTGATGACATGCCTCGTACCGTCGATCCACACCGACGACCATCTGCATTTCATCGACGGTGCCGATGGCGGCTACGCCATGGCCGCGCGGGCGCTGAAAGCGGGCTGAGACCCGACGCCTGGGGTCCGACGCCCCCCGCGCATTACGGGCACTATTCGAGCGCTATTCGGCCTGCTGGCGCGTCCCCGCCCAGGTCCAAAGCGCCAGCAGCAGAACCCCCACGGCGATCGCCGCGAACGCCGTGCGGTAATTGGCTAGCGCCAGCATCATGCCGAACCCCAGCGACCCCGCCGTCTGGCCGAGGAACAGCGCCAATGCGAAAGCCGCCACGGCGGTGCCGCGGGCCTCCGGCATCACCTCTGTCGCACGCGCCTGCAGCACGCCGTGGAACATGTAGAATAACAGCCCCATCCCCAGCTGGATCGCCACCACCGCGTGCCAGTCCGGCACGACCGCCAGCAGCCCAACACCAGTCGCGAGGCCGAGACCGCCGACCAGCAATAGGCCGCCCTCGCCCATCGCCCGGATCAGCTTGCGCGCGAACCGCGTGTAGACGAACGCGCCAAGGCCAAAGCCAGCGACAACCAGGCCCGACCGCGCCGCGGTCAGGCCGAATTGCTGGATAAGGAAGGACCCCACATACGGAAACGCGCCACCGAACAACAGAAACCCGTCGAAGAACGCCGCGATCAGCAATCGGCGCCCACCCGGATGGGTCATCAGACGCACAAAGGCAAAGATCCCCTGCCCGCGCCCACCAGACGCAGCCGGCGGATGCCACAAGGTTCCGCCGAAACGGGCCGCGATGACCAGGCTGACGCTGACCGCGAGCAAGCCGAGCACCACGAAAGCCCCGCGCCAGCCGGCGAACTCACCGACGATCCCGGCGATTGGACCGGTCAGCATCTGCGCCATCACCATCCCGGTCAGGAAACGCCCGATCGTCTCCTGGCGTTCGCCATAGGGAACGGTGTCGCCGATATGCGCCAGCAACAACGGAATGATCGCGCCGGCAAACAGGCCCGACATGGCCCGCATGGCGATCAACAGCGGCAGCCCGAGCGCGAAGGCACAGCCGATCTGCGCCAGACCATAGAGAAACAGCGCCACGCAGGCGACCCGCACCTTGCCGAAGCGGTCGCCAAGCGGCCCGGTGACAAGCTGGCCCAGCCCATAAGGCAGCATGAACCCAGCCACGATGATACTGGCGGCAGCGACGGTGATGCCCACATCCGCCGCCACCAGCGGCAGCAATGGATCGAGCAGGCGGATGCCCGCGCCGGACGCAAAGCCCGCGGCAGCCAGCAAGGAGATCGGAAATCGCGGCGCCGCGGGAATGGTCATCGTGGGCCGGGCGTCAGCCCTGGCGATCAGGACAGCCCGACGCGCGCCCGCAACGCATCATCGCGCAACGACAACTCGCTGCCTGACAGATCGTCCGCCGCCGGCGTGCACAGATACACCAGCGCCCGGGCCGGATGATCCACCGGAGCCAGGTCGGCGCGCGGGATCTTGCTGATGATGTTCACGCCAGAGGCCCGGATCTGCACCTGCATCTCGGTATCCACCGTGCCCGGCGCGAAGCCGAACACGCGGATCTTCTGCTCCGCGGTTTCCAGCGCGATCGCCCGGGTCATCATCGCAAGCCCCGCCTTGCCGGTGCAATACGCGCTCCAGCCCTCCAGCGGGCGATGCGCAGCGCCCGAGGAAATGTTGATGATCGTACCGCCGCCGCGCGCGATCATTCCAGGCAGCACGGCGCGCACGCCGTAAAAGGCGCCGACCAGGTTGATCTGGATATTCCGCGCCCACGCGGCCGGATCGGCGTCGGCAATGCCGGCGATCGGCTCGATCACGCCCGCATTGTTGACCAACACATCGACCGGCCCGAGTTCGGTCTCTGTCTTCGCCACCAGCGCGGTGACGGAAGCAAAATCCGACACGTCTGACGCCATGGACGCCGCGCGCCCACCAGCGGCAACGATCTCCGCGGCGATCTTCGCGGACGCCGAGGCATCCCGCGACGTGATCATTAATGCCGCGCCCTCGCGAGCCATCGCCAGCGCCGCAGACGCGCCGATGCCCCGGCTGCCGCCCGTCATGATCACGACTTTACCCGCCAGTACGGCCATTTTCGTCTCTCCTGCAAAGGTTCGGCACGGTTTAGGCGCGCCATCCGCCAGCGGCAAATCCAGCACCGATAGAGACCCCGATCCCGCCAGTCTTGATCTGCGTCAACGCCAGCCCGCCCACTCCGACCTAACGTCTTCCTTGGTTCAAGAGGAGGCACCCATGGAGTTGGCACCAGAAATCACCTTCCGTAACATGGACTCGTCCGACGCGCTCGCAGACAGGATCCGGTCCCGGATCGCCGAGTTGGAGCAGTTCCATCCACGGATCACGTCCTGCCGCGTCGTGGTCGAGAAGGGTCACCGGCGCCACCACAAGGGCAATGTGTTCGGCATACGCATTGTGCTGCGGGTGCCTGGACGGGAAATCGTGATCACCCGCGATCCAGAGGCCGATCATGCGCATGAAGACGCCCACGTCGCCGTCCGTGACGCGTTCGACGCGGCCCGACGGCAACTGGAGGATTACGTCCGCAGCCAGCGCGGTGACATCAAGCATCACGAGGTGCCGAATCTCGGCCGGATCACGAAGCTGATCGCCGAACAGGATTTCGGTTTCCTCGAAACCCCCGACGGAATGGAGGTGTATTTCCACCGCAACAGCGTGCTCGGCAACCACTTTAACGATTTGAAGGTGGGCGACGAAACCCGCTTCGTTCTGCAGCCGGCCGAGGGCGAAAAAGGCCCGCAGGCCAGCAGCGTGGCCAAGACCGGCAAACACCACCCCGCATAAATCCGGCGCGCCAGATGCGCCCGGCCGATTTCGCGGCCGAGCCGCGCCACAGGAGACATGGATGGCCAGGGACTACCAGAACGATCCGGTCGAGTTAAACATCAGCACCGACACGGTCTGCTACATCATCGCCAAGGCGCGCGAATTCGACGTCAAGGGAGACCCGGCCGAACCCGATCCCAGCTCCAATCCGATCGACAAAGAAACCGAGGAGATCCTGCAGGACTATCCCGGTGACCCCACAGAAGATGAACTTCGCGAGGCGATCGACGACCTGAACGACGACGAGATCGTCGAACTCATCGCCCTCGCCTGGGTGGGGCGCGGTGATTTCGGGCCGGGCGAATGGGAAGACGCGAAAGCGCTCGCCCGTGACCGCCACCGTGCGCACTCGGCCGCATACCTGATGGGAATGCCGACCTTGCCGGATTTCCTCGAGGAAGGTCTGAACGCCCTCGGCCATTCCTGCGAACCGGCCTGAACCGAAAACGAACAACGGCCGCCGATGCGGCCGTTGAAATGCATCAGGTCGGCGGAGGGTCGACGCAGCCGGACTCGTGTCGCTTGTAGATTTCGAGACCGTCGAACGTGTCGATCAACCGATAGCGCGCCCAAGCCCGGGCAAAATCCTTGTCCGACGCGCTGAGCACGGCGATATAGTTCATCCCTTCACGCAGATCGACCACCGCAAGGTCGGGGCAACCTGTCACGAAGTCGCGCGCCACCCAATGGCGCACCGGGAATTCCTTTTCGGCCGACGGGTCGAATTTCACCCGCCATAACTCACCCTTCAAAGCCCACATCGAGTCGAACCGCGAGGTCCAGCCCACGCCGGTGTTGTTCACGACCGGAAAGCCAAGGGCGATCCATTCGGAAAACGCGATGTATCGCCGGGCATGATTCTCGCGCACGATCTGCTCCAGGCGCATGACGGTGGAGCGTTCCGGAGCCACCGCGGCCTCCACGTCCGGCTCCAGCCGCTGGAACGTCGTCACCGCGAACACGGCGATCGCCGCCCCGGCCAGCAGCATCGGCAGCAACGTGTTACGCGGCTTACCAAGCGGCGCCGACCGGCGATGCACCAGCGCGGAGGTGATCCACAGGATCAGCGCCAGAATCGTCGTGATCGTCGCCGGCAGGCGGTGGTAGTACCAATCCTTGCCGTCGATGAAGCAGACCACGGTGGAAACCAGGGCGAACAGCACCAGCGTCAGAACCAGGTCGCGCTCGGGCAGCCAGCGACGGCTCCAGAACCACAGGCCCAGCGTCACCACCTGACCGCAGAGCAGACGTTGGCTATCCGCCAGCAATTGGAGGAAGGGCACATCGGTGGCGCCATACAGCGCCATCGCCAGCGGCACCGCGCGGCGCAGGTAGTTCGGGCAGAACAGCACCACGGCCCCGGCATAGCTCGCCAGCGTGGCGGCCGCGACCATCGGCATCAGCCGGAACAGCGGCAGACCGCGGAACAGCGCCACAGCTTCCAGAACCGCGAAAACAACGGCGTAGCGGGGCTTCAGGGCACACCCCAGACCGGCCAGCACGCCCGCGGCAACGGCTATCGGCCAGGAGGGACGCTCGCCGCCCAACGAGCGGGCGAACAGCACCAGATAGGGCAACCCGGCCGCCAACAGCAGATGCTCGCGCTGACCGAGTTCCATCCCTGGCACGGCGAGCAGCACCGTGCCCAGAGCGGCGAACACCGGCAGCCGGTCGGCGAAAAGGCCGTGCCGCGTATCGCCCGCATAGCCACGCAGCAGGCACGCTGCCCAGAAACCGAAACCGAGCACCGCCGTCATGAAGAAAGGCATCGCCACCTTTTCCGGCTGGGTGTCCAGCCAGGCGGCGATACGGATGGGGATGGCGGAGATCCAGACGATCAGCGGCGGATTGACCTCGACGAGGTCGACATACAATTCGCGCCCCGCCATCCAGCGCCGCGCGACATACAGCAGCCAGGCAACGTCGTCTTTCAGCGGCGAGCGCAGCACGGTGAACAAAATAATGCCGAGAGTCAGCAGCAGCAGCGCCGTGGTGGCAGCAGAAACCGCGCGTCGGTTGTCAGAAATGGCCACCTGGGAGAGGACGGCACGCCCAGCAATGGATTTCGACAGAAAACTCGGTGAGCGGGACATTGACCCTCGGTCGGCCGGAACGAATTCGTCTTCTTGCATATTGGCCCAGCGACCCGTTGGTGCCGGACGGTCGGTCAGAGCATCATTATTACCCACTCGCCTCACGAAGACGAGAGGCCGGATATAACCAGTCTGGGCGGCTGGCGCATGTTAAAATTTTTTCAGGTCGCTTTTTATGTCCGGTCGGAAAAGCCTCCGATCGGCCGGTCCAATGATGGACACGGAAAAACGATGAAACTGGCGCGCCCGGAAAGACTCGAACTTCCAACCCCCAGATTCGTAGTCTGGTGCTCTATCCAATTGAGCTACGGGCGCAACAGAGGAGCGGCGGTGTAACCGAACCGCCGCCAGCCGGCAAGGGCCTATCTTCCCCCCTTGCCGAAAAGCCGCATCGTCAGCGTCGAAAACCTCACGCCGCCAGCTTATCCAACTCGCGCAGCAGCGACTCGCCCATCACCGACGTGCCTACCTTGGCGGTACCCGGCGCCATCACATCGGCCGTGCGCAGGCCGCTCGCCAGCACGTTGGTGCAGGCACGCTCGATCAGGTCGGCATCTTCCGTCATGTCGAACGAATAGCGCAGCAGCATCGCAAAGCTGAGGATCTGGGCCAAAGGATTGGCGATCCCCTTGCCGGCGATGTCCGGTGCCGAGCCATGGATCGGCTCGTACAGCGCGTGGCGCCGCCCTGTGGCATCGGGTGCCCCAAGTGTGGCCGACGGCAGCATGCCGAGGCTGCCGGTCAGCATGGAGGCCAGATCGGACAGCAGGTCGCCGAAGATATTGGAGGTAACGATCACATCGAACTGACGCGGGTTACGCACCAGCTGCATGGCACAATTGTCCGCATACATATGCGTCAGCTGCACGTCCGGGTATTCGCGCTGGTGCAGCGCGGTGACTGTCTGGCGCCAGAACAGCCCGGACTGCATCACATTGGCCTTCTCGACCGAGCACAGCTTCGCCACGCCGTCCTCGGCACGCTTGCGGGCCAGTTCGAAGGCAACCCGCGACACCCGCTCGATCTCGCTGGTGGTGTAGGTCTCGGTGTCGAAGCCGCGCTTCTCGCCATTGGGCAAAGTTTCCACGCCGCGCGGCTCGCCGAAATAGATGCCGCCGGTGCTTTCGCGCACGATCATCAGGTCGAGCCCCTGCACCACCTCGGGCTTGAGGGTCGAGGCATTGACCAGCGGATCGAGCACGATCGCCGGGCGCAGGTTGGCGAACAGGC
>CAINEA010000991.1 GCA_903847525.1 uncultured Acetobacteraceae bacterium
CCGCGCCGAACGCGGCGATCCCGATATACAGCAGCGCCGCCTCGCGCGACGCGCCCTCCTCATGGCGCGCCAGCACCGTCGCCCAGGATGCCAGCGACATCAGCTCGAACCCGAGCACCAAGGTAAACCCGTCCCCCGCGAGCAGTGCCAACGCCATGGCGCCGATGAACACCGGGAAGAAGGGCAGGGCGCGCGTGTCCTCGGCCTCGTGCGCGTCCAGCGCATACACCGAACACGCGGTAGCAGAAATGAACAGCAGCAGCAGGAACACGCCCGACAATGCATCCAGCGTCAGCACCATCGCCGTCCCCGGCGGGCCGAACGGCAAGGTCAGGCTTTTCGCCCCGTCCCCCAAAGCCAGCCCCAGGAAAGCCGCGATCGCACCGGCGGCACAGAAGGCGGCGGTCACTGCCATGACCATTCCCCGTGCGTGCTTTGGCGCCACCGCGCCGAGTGCTCCCAACACGAACAGGGCCGCGACAACCACCACCAGCACCTGAAGAATCAGGTCAGTCACCGAGTCGGTAAGGGTTGGTAGCTCATCACCCGCCCTTCATAGCAGGCTGGGACCTTACGTCGAACCCCGCTACGCCGGGATTTCGGGGCAAACCAAACGTTTACAGTATCGCCAGGTTTTGCTTGCGTCTCGGCGGCGGAAAGGCGGCGTCGATCTCGGCCAGATCCTGGATCGTTAGCGAGATGTTCATCGCCGCCGCGTTCAGCCGTACATGTGTGGGGTCCGCCGCTTTGGGTATGCAGATCACGTGCGGATGGCGCAGCCCCCAGGCCAGCGCGATCTGCGCCGGCGTCGCGCCATGCCGCGACGCCACCGCCGCCAGTGTCGCCGCGTGCAGCAAACGCCCGGCCTGCCCGATCGGCGTATAGGCCATCAGCGCGATCCGCCGGTCGACGCACCAGGGCATCAGATCATGCTCGATGCCGCGATGCTCGGGATTGTACAGCACCTGGTCCACCGCGCAGCCGCCGCCGTTCGGCACCCCGACCAGTTCCGCCATGTCGGACGTGTCGAAATTGGATACGCCCCACGCGCCGATCTTGCCCTGGCGCTTCAACGCCTCGAACGCCTCCACGGTCTCCGACAACGGCGTGCTGCCACGCCAGTGCAGCAGATAGAGGTCGATCCGCTCCGTCTTCAGCCGCTGCAGGCTGCGCTCGCAGGCCTTCGCCACGCCGGCGCGCGAGGCATTGTGGGGATAGACCTTGCTGACCAGGAACACCCTGTCCCGCTGCCCGGCGATCGCCTCCGCCACAACCTTCTCCGCCCCGCCATCCGCATACATCTCCGCCGTATCGATCAGCGTCATTCCAAGGTCGATGCCCAGGCGCAGCGCATCGGCCTCCGCCGAGGCCGGTCGGCGCCCCTCTCCCATATACCAGGTGCCTTGGCCCAAGGCCGGCACATCGGTTTCGTCGGGCAGGCGAACCTTGCGGAGCATGAAGGACCTTCAGTGCTGGGAAGCGGCGTGCGCCTCGGCGATGCGCAGAATCCGCATGAAATTGCCGCCCCACAAGGCGGCGATCTCGGCCGGGCTGTAGCCGCGCCGAACCAGTTCGATCGTCAGGTTGGGGCTCTGCGACGCATCGCGCCAACCGGAGAACCCGCCGCCGCCGTCGAAATCCGAGCCGATGCCGACATGGTCGATCCCGATGCGCTGCACCGCATAGTCGATATGATCGACGAAATCGCGCACGCTTACCTGGTCCGCCTTGCCGCCGGCGCGCAGGAATCCCGCGACGGCGGTGATCTGGATCACCCCGCCGGTGTCGCGCAGCGCATCCAGCTGGCTGTCATCCATATTGCGCGGATGGTCGCACAGCGCCCGCACGCAGGAATGGGTGGA
This sequence comes from uncultured Acetobacteraceae bacterium, assembly GCA_903847525.1. GTDB lineage: Bacteria > Pseudomonadota > Alphaproteobacteria > Acetobacterales > Acetobacteraceae > PALSA-911. The sequence continues at coordinate 1,863 of CAINEA010000991.1, forward strand.
CACCACCGGCGTCCGCGAAACCTGCGTCGCCTGCAGCATCGTGTCGCGCGACACATGCGCGACATCCACCAGCATGCCCAGCCGGTTCAACTCCGCCACCGCCTCGCGTCCCAGCGGGCTGAGCCCGCCATGCTCGACCTTCGCATCGCCAAGATCGGCGCGCGGAATGGCGCTGTCGGCCAGCGCGTTGTGGCCATTATGCGTCAGCGTCAGGTAGCGCGCCCCGAGCGCGCGGAATTCCGCCAGCCGCGACAGATCCGTGCCGACCGCGAAGCCATTCTCCACCGCCAGCACCACGCTCAGCGCCCCGTCCCGCCGGGCCGCCACGATATCGTCGGCGGTAACCGACACCCGTGCGGCGATCCCGTCCTGGGATCGTCCCATCCCGCGGATGAATTGCAGCATGGCAATGGCCCGCTCGAACGCCGCCGCCTCGGACTCCGGAGTTCGGCGGGCCTGCGGCACATAGGCGACGAAGAACCCGGCCGCCACGCCGCCACGCCGCATCTTCGGAAAATCCACCCGGCGCGTGGAATTGGTGAACACATCCGGCCCGGTCGGCCAGGGGATATCGATATGGGTATCGACCGTCACCAGCGATCGGTGCAGCGCCAGCGCCTCCGCATTCTCGATGTCGGCCGGGGATAGGTGGTCAGGGGGCATGTCATTCATGGGGGTACGCTCACCGGCCACGCTCGCGCCGTCAAGAGGGACAATGCTAAGACACGGCAATGAAGCGGATCGCGAACGGGTTGTGGGCGCTCGGATTGTGGCTTGGGGCATCCGCCCCGGCTTTCGCGCAGCCGCATCCGGGCGAACCTGCCCGGAAGATCGAGGAGGTGGGCTCCTGGATCGCCATCTGCCTCCACGACGCAAGGCCCGGCCCGCCGGCCTGCGATATCCGCCACCGAACCTGGCTGCTGCCGCCGTCCGCCGGGCATGTCTCAGCTTCACTCGAGATCGGACTGCGCCACGGCGTTGCCGTCCCGGTCGTCACGCTCCGGGGCATATCGATCCCGGAGGCCACCGGGATCCTGCTCGCCCTGGCGACCGACGTGACGGTTCAGTTCGGCGCGAACCCGCCGGTCAAGCTGCCCTGCGACTTCGCGCAAGAAGTGCTCCATTGCGCTCCCGCCCGCCTGGATGCGCCGACCGCGTCGGCCCAGCTACGACAGGCCGCCAATTCTGTCATCCGCCTGCATCTGGCGACCTCAAGCAGCCTGAAGCTGCCATTCGTCATCCCCGACCAGCAGCGCAATCTGGACCTGACCCGCACGGCAGCCGCCATCGGCCGCCTTCAGCCGGCTGGCACGACATCCGATACGCGCTGGGATCTGCACGATTTACTGGACTGGCTGGCACGGCAGCTCGGCTTCACCAGCGGATTGGAAGGCCTGCTCCGCTGGGTGTTCGACCGGGCTGCTGCGCTCCCAAAAGGCTAAACCTCAGAACCCGACCCGGTCGCCGCCCTTCAGGTGCAGTATCTCGCGCGCCTCGGTCGGGGTGGCGATCTCCAGGCTGAGGTCTTCCAGGATGCGGCGGATCTTCGCCACCTGCTCGGCGTTGGACTTCGCCAGCTGGCCCTTGCTGATATACAGGCTGTCCTCCAGCCCGACGCGCACATTGCCGCCGAGAATGCCGGCCATCGTCGTGAACGCCATCTGGTGCCGCCCCGCCGCCAGCACCGACCAGACATACTGGTCGCCGAACAGCTTGTTGGCGGTTTCGCGCGCAAAATGCAGGTTGGCAATATCCGCGCCGATGCCGCCAGTGATGCCGAAGATCGACTGCACGAACAACGGCGGCTCTACGATGCCTTTCTCCAGGCAATAGGCCAGATTGTACAGATGGCCGATATCGTAGCACTCGAACTCGAACCGCGTACCGTGGCCTTTGCCAAGCATCTCCACAATGCCGGCGATATCCTTGAAAGTATTGCGAAAAATGAAGTCCTTTGTGCCGTCCAGATACGGCTTCTCCCATTCGTGCTTCCACTCCTTCACCCGCGCGCCGGCGTCGGAGATGTTGAAGTTCATGCTGCCCATGTTCAGGCTGCACATCTCCGGCTTCGCCGCCAGCGGCGCCGCGAGCCGCTCCTCCAGCGTCATCTTCAGCCCGCCGCCGGTGGTGATGTTCACCACTGCGTCTGTGCTCTGCTTGATGATCGGCAGGAAGCGCATGAACACCGCCGGATCGGGGGTCGGCTCGCCGGTTTCCGGATCGCGCGCATGCAGATGGATGATCGCCGCACCCGCCTCGGCCGCCGCGATCGACTCCGCCGCGATCTGCTCGGGTGTGATCGGCAGATAGGGCGACATGCTCGGCGTATGGATGCCGCCGGTGATGGCGCAGCTGATGATGACTTTGGCCACGGGAAACTCCCCCCTCGTTCGTCCAGGATGGCGGTAATGTGCACCGCCCCGTCCCGAACCGCCAGGGGGTGCCCCCGGACACGCCTGTTCCCGCTTTGCCCGGCTGACGCGGTCCTCAGCTTGCGCTATAGAAAAGGCCGTGGGTGTCTCCGTAGCTCAGCCGGATAGAGCACCAGATTCCTAATCTGGGGGCCGTGGGTTCGAATCCCGCCGGGGACGCCATTTCCGAAGAATTGCGTGATTTCAATTAGTTATTCGATCACAGATGCCGAAGCATGCGCCGCAGCGTTACAGGTCCACCGTTACAGCGGCCCCCGGACGTGCTACAGACCCCTCCATGCACAATCTCGTCCGCCGTGGTTCCACGTTCTTCGCTCGCGTGACGATCCCCAAGGACCGATGGTCCGACGTTGGGCGCGCCCTGGCCGTCCCCTCTGGGATCGTGCGTGAACGCGTCAGGACCCTACAAACCAGGGACCACCGCGAGGCCGTCCAGCGACGGGACAAAGCAGTTGCGGCCATCCGGGCTGAGATTGACGCCGCGTTGGAGCAGCATGGCCTGAAGCCTCTGACGGACTGGACGGCGAGCTGGGAGGTCAGGGCCATCGAGCGCCGAAGAGAGTTGCAGGACAGAGGCGCTGAGGTAGTTGCCTGGGAGGATGATCCCAAGGGGAGTGGGCAGGCGAAGCCGTGGCTATTTCGGGACGAAATCAAGGACACCCTCCGGGAGGAGGAGCAGGAGGTGGCGCGCCGCGTGGGCCATAGGGCAGCCCAAGCCTACTCTGCGGTGGTCCTAGGCGACGGCATGAGCATCGCCGAGGCCTCTCGGTTGTGGCTGGACGGAGAGCAGGGCCGGGTTCGCGAGCAAACGCTGGCGGGCCACAAGGCCGCCTTGAAGCTGCTGGGTTCTTACATGGCCAACCACGAAGGCCGGGGCACGCTAGAGGCGGTCACCCTGGATGACGTGACCCGGCGGATCGCTGGGGAGTTCATCGCAGCACGCCGGGCAACCAAGGCAGCCGCAACAGTCCAACGGGAGTTCAGCACCTACAGCGGCCTCTGGCGGTGGGCCTGTCGGCGGGACTACGCCAAGGCAAATCCCTGGGCTGACCAAACGACGGGCCTGAAGTCCGCCAAAGGTGCCGTGGACGAGGACGACGAAGGCAAGCGCGGGTATACATCGGCGGAGTTGGTGACGCTGCTGAATGCCGGGGCGGACAAGCTGGCCCCCAATGGTGGCGGATACGGCCCGGCGCTTTGGGACGTGATCCGGCTGGGCTTATTGACTGGCTGTCGGGCTGATGAGCTTCTGCGCCTCCGCTGTCAGGATGTGATTGAGGCCGGGACGGCCCTCGTTATCGCTGGCACTCGTCGGGGCGGTAAGACCGATGCCGCCTCTCGCATCATGCCGCTTCATGCCCTCGCTCAGCCTGTCATTGCGGCACGGATGGCAGCCCTTCCTGATACGTCGCCAACTGCTCCGCTGTGGTCTGAGGTTCCCGCGTCGGGCGGTGATGGCCGCCGATCAAAGACGCTGGTGACCCGGTTCGTTGTGGCCCGCCGAAGGGTCCTTGGGAACAGCGACGAGGTTGATCTTCACTCTCTTCGCCGGACCTTCATGACTGCCTGCGAGACCGCGATGCACAACGGCGGACGGATCAATGCTGAGTTGATCGCCCTGCTTGTTGGGCATGATCGGGGGGCCTTGTCGCTGGACTTGTATTCAGACTGGTCCCGCATGGGCCGCAAGGAGTTCCGAGGAGGCCTTGGGAAGCGGCTGGAGACCTTGCGAGCGGCTGTGGATGACGCCGTGGTGTTGGGACTGGGGAAGGACGTTGTGGAGGCATTGAGGACCACGGCGGGCAGCCGGCCAGAGGTCGTAAGGACGGCCCCAGCGTTCAGCCGGAAGGCGATGCCGTCGCTCAGCGATTAGCGTCCCGTGCTCTGTTCTGCGCGATGATCCCTGGGACTTTGGCGACAAACCAGGCAACCAACATGCCCCCAACAAGACCAAGCCAAGCGCTGACCGTTGGGTTAGACACGAGGGGTGCGCCGGGCAGTGGTGAATTGCAGACGATGAAGCCAGCTAGGCCCAGGACCGGGGCCAAAACTATGAATGCCGCCGTGCGTCCGAGCCAGCCGCCAAGTAGCCAGGAGATGAAGAAGCCGAGGCTCAGCAGCAGAATGGCGACAGGCATGGGCGCACCTATGGTTTCCCTTGGACCTTGCTATTGCGCGGCCAACGATTGGCCTTCGGTTGGGGGCCGTAATGTCAGTCCCTGGGCCTCCCCTGTCCGCATGTCGATGCCATGTCGAAGCAGGACCGTGTTGCGGATCAGATTGAACCAGTTGTTGGGGATGGTGACTTTCTGGTTGTGGACGATTGCATGGGCTTGCTGATCGTCGAGTAGGCCCTGGTCTCGCAGGTCCGCCACGGCTTCCATGAGTTCCTTGGCGGGGTTTATCGGCTTCGGCGTCCCGGCCTTGCGCAACTGGTCCATCAGGTCGTCACCGATCCGGCAGGCCAAGCCGCCGTCCTCCAGCCACAGGTTAGGCGTCGTCGGCATCTTCGCTTCGATCAATTCGCGTTTCAGGTCCTCATGAGCCCCGCGCAGGGTCTCGTTGATTTCGCGCACGCCTTTGATCACCGCGTCCTGCTCCTTCTCCCGCTAGTCGCTGCTCCGTTTTGCCAACCCCAAGCTTCCACCTACCACCATGCCGACTATGACCCAGACCAATTGCGGAACGACATTGTCTCCTGTGAACGCCGGAGCAACGATAACGAAGAGAAACAAGCACAGAAGGCTGATGCAGATGATCCGCCGCGTGAGATCAGCCGCTCTGAACAGTCCGAACATCGCAATGCCGGGTAGCAGCCAGAACAGACAGCCTTCCAAGATGATCCCGACAGCCAGCCCAATGCTGTCAACCAAATGGTGCATTGTGGGTCCTCCGTTTGAATGCCGAAGGCTATCCATCAACCGGAGATGTTGTCGAGATCAAAACGCTCCCCCAACGCATCGCCGTGGCTCGTTGCGGCGGATGTGTGCCGGGCGTTGGGCCTGACGAACACAACCGAGGCCATGCGCCCTCTCTGGGCACCGCGCGGGCCATTGAGCCCCCTCACGCGGCCATTTCTCCCACCGCCACAGAAGCCGGCCGCATATTTCCCGGCCCTAGGAGCCCGCTCCAGGCCACCATTCCGTTCCCCGCTCCCTGCCCACCGCCCTCACTCCAAGCCCGCTCAGCGGCGTTCCTGGGGCCGCCATGGGCGCGGGCGTCACTGGTACCCTCTATGGTGGAAACCGGCATCCGTGCCGCCGTCGCCGGGCGCACGGATGACCCCTGGCACAGTCGGCCAACCGGTCCTGCACTCGCGGGGCAGTCGTGCCCCCGTAGGCCAGGAACACACGCGGCCCACCGTGGCCATGCGGGCCGTTTCTCCCCGCCAGCACTACCGACCCCGACCATCGTCATCATCATCAACCGTAGGCCCGACGCTCAGCCGTTCGAGGCCGCAGGAGAACACCCATGCCCTTCGACCCCTTTGCTCCCACCCTGGTCTGTGAACGCCTCGCCACCCAGGCCCGCGCCATCGTCGAGGACCGCTTTGCCCGCACGGATCATCGCCCGTCCGCCGATCAATACGCTGCCATACAGGACCTTCTGGAACACTTGGAGGCTATGGCCAATGGCAAGCTCTCCAGCCCGATGGCCTACGTATCGGCGATGCCAGCCGGGGTTGGGAAGTCAACGGCGCTGACCTCGTTTGCAGAAGCCCTGTGCCGCAATCCGGACTACGCTGACGTGGGCATGGTCATCTTCTGCAACCAACTCGCCGAGGTCAGCCAGATGGCCGAGGCGTTGAAGGGGCTGAAGGACAGTCACCTGTGCGTCGTCTGCGGTGAGGGTGAGACCCCGACACGCGAGCTTGGGGGCCTCAGCGAGGCGGACGGTGCCCAGATAGTCATTGCTACCCAGGAAGGCCTGCGCCTCAGCCTGAAGGGCGGTCGGGAGTTTCCTGACGCCAGCCGTTACCACTATCGAGGCCGTCCCAGGCTAATCCGTTGCTGGGACGAACAGGCCATGTTTGCCCGCCCGGTGACTCTCAATGCCCGTGGGGCATCGGCTTTGGTGGAGGCCATGGCGGTGCAGTCTGTACCGGCGTCAGATGTCCTGCTGCGGTGGATCAGCCGCGTCGTCGAGGCCCCACACGGCCAGATCGATGTCCCCAACTTCGCTGCCCTTGGCGTCCAGTATGGCAGGCTGGAGGCCGACGCAGGGCGTGACGAAGACCTTGTGGCCCGGGTCAGGGCGCTTGAACTGATGAACGGAAAGACTGGCTGGGTCGTGGCCGACAATACCGGCAGCGGGACGCTGGTCACCTACAAGCCAGAACTGCCAAACAGCATCCTTCCGCTCACCATTACCGACGCGTCGGCTGCCGAGGGTGTTGACCATGAGTTCTATGAGATGCTGTCCCGCTCACGACGAATCGTCCGGCTCAGGGAGGCCACCAAGACATATGGGAACCTAGCGGTTCGCGTCGTGCCCGTCGCGGCGTCCCGCTCGACGTTCAACAAGCCGGAGAAGCGCAAGCAGGCCGACGAGATCATCGCCATCGTCTGCAACTACATCCGGGAGGCCGACGATGCGGTCCTGTGCGTGTCCTACAAGGCCCCCTTTGCCATGGGGGCTTCCAAGCGAGGCCGGAAGACCGTTGCCCAGCAAATCAATGACCGTCTGACAGAGGCCGAGCAGGCCCGGGTCGAGCACCTCACCTGGGGCCGACACAAGGCCACCAACGCCTACCGAGACTTCCGGCGTATGATCATCCCTGGGCTGGACTTCACGTCTCCCGCAGTGGACTACGCCTCAGCGGGGGCGGCCTTGGAAGTGCCGATGCAGACCAACGACATCACTGATCCAGACGACCACCCAACGACGGCTCAGGTCTTGGCGAGACGGACAGGGCGGCTCAGGGACAGTCTGATGCAGGCCGTGAACCGCGGGCATGTCAGGATCAGCAAAGACGGGCAGTGCGGAGACATGGAACTGGTCATCCTTCAGTCTTGGCGCACTGGTCTGAAGCGGGAAGACCTGGCAGGCATGTTCCCAGGTGCCACCATCGTCAATGACCGGGCACTGCTGCCTCAGGTGGAACTGAAGGGCCGTGCCAAGGACGTGGCTGAGATTGTCTGTGCTCGGCTCAATGCTGGGGAGACGGAGATCAGCTACCCGTCGATATACGAGGCCATTGGCATGTCCAGGCAGGACTTCGGCAGGCTGATGAAGACGGAACGGATGCTGGAATGGCTGGCGCAGCGAAGCTTGGAACGAGCGAACATCAAGGGCGGCCTGAAGGGGCTGAAGGCGCAACGCCCCGTCTGACCGGCTGACGGACAGCGTGTGTAGGCAAGGACCCGTATAGGACCCTATATGGCTGGATGCCTACACGCCCGACGCAGATGCAGGGCTGGCCAGTTCTGAGCCGCCGTTGAGCCCCACGCTGGGAAGAACCCTGACACCCTGGGCATTGGGCTGGCCCAGCGGTGGCTCAACGAGGGCTGAGGGCCTGACGCAACTTAGATGCCCGATCACGGGCATCAACCAAAGCCCGTCCCTGACACTGGTGTCATCCGCGTCAGCCCTCCCAACGTAGCCTCCCCCTGGTCTCCCCTATGTCCCTCTGAAGGGCCTTGTGGGGGCCAGGGGTTTTTTCGTCCGAGGTGTGATGGTTGGGAACGACAGGATCAGCTTGGGCCACATTGAGCCACCGTGGGCATTGAGGCTGTCTGTAGTCCGCGTCATCCTGGCCAGCTTGGGGCGGCCCTGGGAATTGAGGGGTCGTTGAGGCCCCCTTTTTCCTTGTCACGCGACCCTCTGGGCTATGCGGGGCCATATCGGTTTTGCTGCCAGCCGACGCGAACAATCACCTGTAAGGCCCGCAACTGACTCAGGTTTCCCCCTCTGACACCGCTCACGATTTTCCAGTCCCTTGGGGCCGCGGTGGCCTTGATTGGTGGTCAGTCGGGCTCGGCCCAGGGTGGGCGGTATGCCAGCCGCCGCGCTGCTGCCTGTGTCAGCGTCTCGGCCAGCTCACCGATGGTCTTGAAGGTGCTCACTGGCTGCCAGTCATGGCCCGTCAGCACATATCCGTCCGCGGCCCGCGTCACGATGAAGGCAGCGGCTCCGGCAGGGCTCAGGGACGGCACTACGGCTGCCCAACGGTCAAAGTCGTCATCAAGATGGATGGCCAATTGCCAGGCCCCAGGAAGGGCCGCAACGGCGGTTCGGAGTGTGGCCACGTCGGCAGTCGTCAGGGCCGTCAGGGTCGTTGAGGGGGCCTTAGGGCGAGGCCGGAAGGGTAGGACCGTGGCTGGCATGGTCGGTGTCATCCTTGGGCGGTGGTCGTTGGGTGGTGCCCTGTGGTGGGGTGTCGCGGTGGTGGGGCGCGCAGGGCCACCCTGAGTCCGCCAGGGTTGCCCGTCAATCGACATCTTCGGCCAAGGCTCCAGTCCAGCGCTCGCAAGTTCAGTGGTCTCAAGACCATGAGACACACTTGAAACCATGGGTGGAGCCGGTGCTGTCAGCGGAAATTCCTTGGCGCAGCCATGCTGTGGTTGCGGGGCAGTCGAGTCCTGGGCTCAATGCTTGGGTTGCCTATCGCAGACCTAGGGTGCCGCTTCCTACTCCTCCGTTGCCATCCCAGCCCGACGAGCGTGAATAGGGCCATGAGCACCTCGGCGATGAGCTTGTCTGTGTGGCTTGAATTACCCCGGCTCATGGGGTGGCTCCCTGGCCCGCCTCAGCGTCCCCCAGGACTCGATACACGCTGGCCCGACTGATCCCCAGTTGGCGGGCGATTTCTGTGGGTGACACTCCGTCAGCCTTGAGCCCTAGGACGGCTTCGGACTGGCGTCGGGCCGTTGGGGCGCGGCCAAGATACTTGCCCTCGGCCTTCGCCTTTGCGATGCCTTCGCGCTGACGCTCCAGCATGATCTCACGTTCCCACGTCGCCACTCCGGCGAGGATGGTCAGCATGAGCTTGGACGTTGGATTTCGGGTGTCCAGACGCTCACCGCCCATCGACAGCACCAGGACCCCTACGCCCTTGGCGGTCAGTCCATCCACGATGCTGAGCAACTCCTGCGTGGACCGGGCCAGTCGGTCAGGCTTGGTCACAACCAGCACGTCACCGTCTCGAACGAAGTCCAGCGCCGTCGCCAGGGCCTGCCGCTTGGCC
>CAINEA010000992.1 GCA_903847525.1 uncultured Acetobacteraceae bacterium
ACTTCGTTGCCCCCTCGCACGGGTGGGGGGATGTGGAACTGGCCGGAGTCTCTCTTAACTCACCCGGATTCCTGTCCAACGAATGGGGTCCACCTGATTCCGCGCTCGGGGTCATAGCCGAACTTCGAGTGGATCGAGGCGATCTCGTAAGAAAAGGACAAGTTCTCGGTAAGCTCGATGACAGTGTTGAGGCTTCCAATCTGTCCCTTGCCGAGGCAAAGGCGCTCAACGACTATGATATCTCCGGGCACAAGGCACGGCTCGAATATTTGCGCAAAAAATACTCGCGTGCTCGTGAGTTGTCGACGACCAATCTGGTCTCTCAGAATAGTAGAGACGAAGCGGAATCCGACATGAAAGTCGAGGAGCAGCAACTGCGGGTCGCGGAATTGCAACATGCCGTCGCCCAGCTCGAAGCTCAGCAGGCCAGGGCAGTCTTGCGGCAACGTAGTTTCGTGAGCCCGATCGATGGCGTGGTAATGGAGCGGTTGCTGTCGATCGGTGAGTACCGCAACGACCAATCGCCGATCCTGACCTTGGCCGAAATCGACCCGCTGCGGGTGGAGGTGTTCGTGCCAACCCTCTTTTATGGCCAAATATCCATCGGCTCGATGGGTCACGTTACACCCGCGGAACCCGTTGGCGGTACCCATGACGCTTTGGTGACCGTGGTTGATAAGGTTATGGACGCGGCTTCGGGGACGATCGGCATCCGGCTCACACTTGCGAACCCTGATCTCACAATTCCTGCCGGCTTGAAGTGTAAAATCCAATTTGATGGGATAATACGTGGGCAGAACTGAACTGGCGCCAGCAAATCCCGCGCCGGTCCGACAATGCCTGAGCCTCTACGAAATTGGCTACGGGCAACCAACCGACCTGACGTCGCCATGCTTGCACTTCCTCCGCGCTTTGGGTGACGGGGCTATGTTCTCCACATCCAAAAGCGCAACAAGAGAGAGTTGACATCGAAACATACAGGCACGCAAGCCTGTTGTCACCTGAGGCGTATCGGCTTCTCTCATGGAAGGAGGCAAATCGTAGCTATCATAATGTAACGGTTGGATGATAAAATCCGTCCGAATAAGGCGCATTTTGCATTGACAAATTGACGTGATCCAGAAAAGCTTGTTCCTAGGGAAGAATAACCATCACGCATGTGCGTGGCACCTCAATCTGACAGCTTCACTGAAAATGGCTTGGGAAGGCAAGGGTCCAAAATGGTATCTGTTTACTTATCAACAATTTGGCGAACGTCTTTTGCATTTCTAGTCGTTTTCGGCCTGTTGGTATTTCCTCGTCTCGGACAGTCGGCAGGCATCAGCTATCAAGCAACTGAGATTGATGCTGCTACGAACACATGGACCTACAGCTATATTGTCGCCGGAGCATCTTTTGGAGTTTCTACGGGATCGACTGCTTCCAGTTTCACGGTATATTTCGATCCGACGATCTATAATAGTCTCGATGCATCTCCGGTCTCACCTAATGCGGATTGGTTTGTTTTTTCGACTCCGACCGACGCCACTTTGCCGGCCGATGGCGCGTATACCGCGCAAGCTCAGATAGACGGAGCGTCACTATCCGACCCTTTCGTCATCTCATTCACATGGCTTGGCATCGGAACACCCGGAAGCCAACCATTCGACATTAGCGATCCGTCGTTTTTGGTTATCGGAAGTGGACAGACCTCCTTGGCCTCGTCCGGCCCCACGCCTACGCCGGAACCATCCCCCGCCTTGCTGCTGGCTACTGGCTTGTGCGGTTTGCTTCTGACGACACGCCGCCGTTGAGCGCAGTGGACCGCTGAACGAGACTGCCTGGCCTGAATTCTCGCCTTTCTAAGCGACTGAATTCCCCGTAGAAACGGAGCGTCCCAATGACCTGGCAATTCAGGCCCTCTTCGGCGTCGGACACGGACAAAATATCCCGTCGGGAGCGCCGCAGGGCAGCGAAGTCGGATCGGTCGAATGCGCAGACGATGGTCTTGTTCGAGACATTCGAGCAACGGGTTCTCCTAAGCGCCACACCACTAGCGCCTCCAATTGGCACAATCCTTGCCTCCGATCATGTTCCGGCAACTGTGCAGGACATAGACGGGACGCAAATATCCGTCGCCGTTTCCGGAGCGGGTCATTGGCAATTGACACAGGGCGCGTTGGCACCCGTACTGACGATAACCGGAACCGACAATAATTCCGCTGTTGCTTTAACCACGAGCGGCGGCGACGGGCGCATTCAACTGGGGGGAATCGATCTCGAAGGCCCTGCGAAGTCTCTTATTGGCGCGTCGGTAGATTTAACCGGCGGCTTCATAACCAAGGGCGGCGTCCAGACCATCACGCTGGGTACGTTCAAGGATGTTGCCGAAAGCGCATCTGCCGCGATCGGGACGTTAGCCATCCAAAGCTGGCAAAGCGGCGGCTCCGGAACCAACGGCCTGCAAGGCACCACGATAGGAACCCTGAAGAGCCAGGGGGATCTCAATCTCTCTCTCAATCTGAACGGTCAGGCAGCAACCGGCCTCGTCCTGGGTTCGGTCTCCACCCAGGGTGCGCTGGCGGGTGGACTCTGGCACGTCGCCGGTCGCGCCGGCGCCATTTCCGCAGCTTCCGTGTCGCAAGGTTGGACGGGCGATTTCACCGGTCCGGTCAGCCAGATCACAACAACCGGGGATTTCGATGGCACTTTGGCCACGCCTTCCCTGCAATTCCTCATCGTTGGTGGAAACCTCGCGCATGCCCGGCTTTATATCGGTGCGGACCTCGGGGCCAATGGGCAACTTGGCGGAACTGGAGCAAATGCCGACACCTTCGGGACCGGTGTTCTGGGACATCTGCGCGTTTCCGGTGCGGTAACCGATAGTCGCGTCTATGTCGGCGTGGACCCCAAAAACGGTATCTTCGACGACGGCAATGATCTGATCCTCGGAGGCACCTCCAGCCAGGTGCAGGAAATCCTCATCGGCGGCGGTATGGACGCGGCCAGCCGGATCGAGGCCCGATCCTTACCGGCAACCGCCCGATTAAACGGCGCCACAATCACCCCGGCAAGCAGCCCAAAACTTTTCGGCGTAACGTCAATCGATACGGTCGCACCTTCGATATCAGCGCGACTGGCCAACGACACTGGATCAAGCGCGACAGACGGCCTCACACAGAATCCGACCATCGTTGGTGCTGTGGCCGATGCTGGCGGTGTCGCGTCATTCCGTGGCGGCCTCGACGCGACGGTCAGCACCAATTTCACGGATCTTCTGGCGCTCGTGAAGGCCGATGGTTCGTTCACCCTCACCCGTGCACAGCTCGCGCAGCTGGCCGGCGGCACATTGGCTGACGGCATCCACACGCTGCACCTTGTTGCCACAGACAAAACCGGCAACAGAACCAACTTTGATTTCACTTTCAGTTTTGACGCTACCGCTCCGGCGCTCACCGGGTCGCTTGTCAACGATACCGGCTCCAGCGCAGCCGACAGCCTTACCAAAGACGACACCATAGGCGGCCGTCTCACCGACTCGAACGGTGTCGCCAACCTCACGGGCGCAATGGACGCCGGAGCAGTGGCAAGCCTCGCGACATTGCTGAACCCGGATGGCTCCTTCACCCTGACGTCTGCGTTCCTGGCCCAATTGGCGGGTGGCACGCTGGCCGACGGCACGCACGCCTTGCATTTGGTCGGCACGGATAAAGCCGGAAATTCAACCTCGCTCGACCTCAGCTTCGTGCTGGATACGGCCGGCCCGTCGCTCACGGCCGGCCTCGCCAAAGATACCGGGTCCAACACCAGCGATGGACTGACCCGTGACGACACCGTCGCGGGTCAACTGACCGACCCAAATGGCATTGCCGCATTAACGGGTACACTGGATACGGGGGCGGCATCCAGCCTCGCCGCCTCTCTCCAACCAAATGGCTCGTTCACCCTAACGCCTGCCATGATCGTGCAACTGGCGGGTGGCGCCACGGCTGATGGCCTCCATACGCTGCACCTGGCCGCCACCGACAAAGCCGGAAACACCAGCGCTTTCGACCTGAGTTTCACGCTCCGCACCACGCCCCCCGCCCAGCCTGTGTTCGACCTGGCACCCGACTCGCACACCGGAGCGCCAGGTGACCACACAACATCGGACACGCCTGTCACCCTGATCGGCACCACTGCGCCGAACGCTACGGTCACTCTGGTCGAGGCCAATCTCACCACAACGGCCGACGGCACCGGTGCCTTCCAGTTCACCAATGTCGCGCTGGTATTGGGCGCCAACAGCTTCACCGCCCTGGCCACCGACGCTGCCGGCAACACAAGCACCTACCAGCTCACCATCACCAGGGTGCCGTCCTCCGTACCCGACACCACCGCTCCAACGCTTACCGCTGCCCTGGCGCACGACACCGGGATCAGTGCCACCGACGGCATCACCAGCGATCCCACCATTGCCGGCACACTGGCGGACAATGTGGGCGGCACCGGCGTCGCCACCTTCAAGGGCGGCCTGGACGCGACAACCGCCGCCAACTTCACCGATTTGATCGCGAACCTGAACAGCAACGGTACCTTTGTACTTAGCTCCGCCCTGATGAACACGCTCGCCGGGGGCACCCTGGCCGACGGCGCGCACACGCTGCACCTGACCGCCACCGACAATTCCGGCAACACCACCAACCTGGACGTGTCGTTCACGCTCCAAACCTCCACACCCGCCATCACCGCCTTCGGGCTGGCACAGAGTTCCGACACCGGCACGATCGGCGATAACATCACCGCGAACGGCGTCGTCACCCTCACCGGTGTCGCCACCGCCGGATCGACGATCTCGTTCGGCACGACCAAGGCCCTGGCCGGCGACGGCGGCGTGTTCCAAATCACCAACGTGGCCCTGGCGCCGGGCCTGAACACCTTTACTGTCACCGCCACCAGCCCCTCGGGCGTTACCAGCCAGGCCACCCTCCAGGTCACCCGCCAGGGAACCACAACCACCGATGCGGCGCTGACCTGGAACCAGACGACACTGGCAACGATTTCCGGCCTCGCGATGTATCCGCCGGACGCGAGCCGCCTGCTCGCGATCGTCAGTCTGGCGCAATACGACACGCTCGCGGCGATCGAAGGCACCCCCGCCTATCTGGTGAAGGCCTCGGTAACCGGCCCGGTCTCGGAACAGGCCGCCCTGGCGCAAACCGCCTACGAAGTGCTGGTCGATCTGTTCCCGGTCCTGAAGTCGACGTACGATTCCGTGCTGGCGACGTCGCTGCAGGGCATCCCCACCGGCGCGGCGCTCACCAATGGCATCGCCCTCGGCAAGAGCATCGCCGACACGATCGTGGCGCTGCGCCAGAACGACGGCTCGGCCAATTTCGTCCAATACGATGGCGGCTCCCAGCCAGGCCAATGGTCCCCGACCGCGCCGACCTACCAGCCGGCGATCGATCCGCAATGGGGCAGCGTCACCCCCTTCGCGATCAGCAGCGCCGACGCGCTGGTCACGCAGATCGGGCCGCCCCCCGCGCTCACCTCCGCCCAATGGGCCACCGACCTCAACCAGGTGGAAAGCCTCGGTTCCGCCACCAGCACCACCCGTACCGCCGATCAAACCCAGATCGCCCTGTTCTGGGCCGGCGCCACCGGCACGATCACGCCGGCCGGGATCTGGAACAAGATCGCGCAGACCGTGGCGCAGCAGCAAGGCGCCAGCCTCTCGGCCAATGTGCGCATGTTCGCCATCCTGAACACGGCGCTGGCCGACGCGGCGATCGCGGACTGGGACGTGAAATACACCTACGGCACCTGGCGCCCGATCCAGGCGATCCCGGTCGCCGACACGGTGAATGCCGCCGCCACCCCGGCGTCGAACTGGACACCGCTGCTCGTCACACCAGCCTTCCCGGAATATGCCTCGGGCCATTCCACCTACAGCGGCGCGGCCGCCGCCGTCCTCGGATCTATCTTCGGCGACAACACCGCGTTCAACCTCAGCGTTCCCTATCTGGCGAACGTCACCCGCAGCTACACCAGCTTCAGCCAGGCCGCCCCTTAAGCCTCCCCTCATTTTCCACCTGATCCGTTGCAGAACAAAAGAAGCTCAAAGTTGGCGCTTAGTTTACGAATAGAATCAGAATCGGCGGCATCGGGTTCGCATTCTTCCTTTTGTCGTAAACCGTTTGCATCGAG
>CAINEA010000993.1 GCA_903847525.1 uncultured Acetobacteraceae bacterium
ATGTTGAATTCCAGCCGCCGCTCTCCGGCCAGCCGCAGGCAATCCATCGCCCACGCATCCGCCACGATATACTGCGCCGCCAGCCGGCCCTCGGCCGCGTTGCCCGGCAGCAGCGCCGCCACCCCCGCCATCGCCGCCCGGTCGCGCCGCGCGCCCTCGGCCGGGTCATCCGATGCCGGCGGCGGCAACGCCCCCCTCAGCACGCGCATGATTTCGTAAAACGCCTCCCGGGGCAGCAGGCGCCCCCAATCGGGCTGCGGATCGTTCAGCTCATCGTATAAATTTTCCATGCGATAACATACCGTCATTCACACTAACTGGCAAGAAAATATCCGCCCCGCCCGCCGTCCCGATTGCGCCGAACCTCAAATCCGGCCCACACTTCACCCGGTTGCACCTGCAATCGGTTCAAAAGGAAACGCTCCCAATGTCCCTGATCGAAGGCATGGACGCCCGCGCCGCCGCCAGGGAACTCGGCACCCTCGTGCACTATGCCGCCGGCGACATCGTCTACCGCGAGAACGACGACGCCAACGCGATGTATGTCATCCTCAGCGGCGCCGTGGAGATCACCGCCCGCGGCAGGCACATCGAGACCATCACCGCGGGCAAGGCGCTCGGCATCGTCTCCCTGCTCGACGAAAAGCCCCGCACCTCCACCGCCCGCGCCAGCGAGAACACGGAGCTCGCCATCATCAGCCGCCACACCTTCCGCTACATGGTCGAGGAGGTTCCCAACTTCGTCTGGTTCGTCATGGGCGAACTCGCCCACCGCATCCGCAGCACCCACGCCACGCTCTGACCAACCCACTCCGTCGCTCTGTAGGGTGGATAAGCGAAGCGCAATCCACCAACGCAAGCCGCCCCCACACGGACACGTATCCGAACAGGCCCCTAGCCGCGCCGCCGCCGCACCACGGCAAGACCGGCAAGGGCGGCAAGGGCGGCAACGCCAAGGGAAAGGCTGCCAGGCTCAGGGATCGCGTTCAGGATAAAATCGGCATTGGCGAAGACCGACGTGTCGCCGCCGAACTGTCCGAAGCCGCTGTTCGGGGCGCAGCCGCTGGCGACGCAGCCGATGAACTCATGCACGCCGACAAGCTGCCACCCTCCGCCGATATTCAGCAGCGACCCGCCCCCGGAATCGCCCGGCGCGATCATCACCTCGTCCGCCCCCACCGCGTCCGTGCCGAACAGATTGCTCGAAGGATCGCCATATCTGTCGAAGTCGAAAGCATATACGGACGGTGCGAACGCATAATTGCCGTCATAGCTGTTCCGGCCATAGCGCAGCGTGCCGGAACTGTTGGGAATATAGCCCGTGGCGCCATCGCCCGTATCACCGAAGCCGGCCAGGGTGACGATCTGGCCGACCGCGCTGAAGCCGGTGGCGAGCCCATAGCCGGCGATCGACGTGATGGGGCTATCGAGCCGGATCACCGCAAGGTCGCCGCCATTGCCAAGATCGCCATTCCATACCGGATCGACGAGATAGCTCGTGGCGGTCACCGCGATACCGGCATTGGCGAAGTTCACCAAGATGCCGGTCGCCGCGCGGTCGTCCCGGGAACCGGTCAGACAATGCGCCGCGGTAACCACGTATCGCCCGCCCGCGAGCAGGCTTCCCGAGCAGCGCGATCCCGGGCCACTGCCGAACGAAATCCCCAGCAAGGCCTCGGCATCCAGATACGGCACCCCGCTGCCGATGCCGCTGGACCGAGCCAGGCCATCCTGAAACACGATCGCCTCGGCACGCGGAGCGAATACAGCGAGCAATGCAGCCGCAACGATCGGAGCGGAGCGACGCAACATGGCCATCTCCCGAAATGGACCCAATTCTTCCCTAGGCAATCGGCATGGGAATGTCGAGAAGAGATACCGATCCGCGCAGGGCTATCGCATTTGGTTATCGACGTGTCGTCCGGCTCTCCTCTCCACCCGCTTTGGGGGGGAGAGGGCAGGATGACGGGGGTGTTCAGGGCACGGAAGACGGTCGCCTTGGCCCCCTCACCCCGAACCTCGCCCCCCAAAGCGGGTGGAAAGGGAGAGTGGAGCGTCCAAATACGATCACCCTGCCGACCAGCGCCTGTTCCGTGCAACCCTTGATCTGATAACATTCGTCAACATACCGGACCGACCGGAACAACCGCACGCTGCCGCCCCGTCGATGGCCCAGGCTGACACGGCATCCAGCAGCCAGAACGGACACCCCCTCGCTAAGCGCCGTAGGGTGGATAAGCGAAGCGCAATCCACCACCTCCAGGTCCCGCCATTTTGGCCCCTGCTCGCCGCACGCCCCGCCATTGTGTGCTCGGCGAGACAGCTTCCGCTCACCCGGCCTCAAGCTGATCCAGCCCGTCCCGTCACGGCGGCGATCGTCACTCCGGCCCGCCATGGGTTGAAACCTTGAAGTGACAATCCACGGCACGGAACCACCCCTCGATGCTGGCGGACACCACGCGGCGCTTCAAAACAGCCGCAGCGCAAAAATAGAAAGGGCGGCACCTCACGGCACCGCCCCCCTGCAAAGTTCCGACAGTCGCGGTCAGGCGCGGCGGCGCCGAACCAAGCCCAGGCCAAGCAAACCAGCCCCCAGCACGGCGATGCTGGCCGGTTCCGGCGTGTCAACGCTAACGCTAACGGTCGCCGCCGTCAGGTTGCCCTCGGTGTAAGTGGAATAAGACTGCGCAACGTAATCGTAGACGTAAAGTCCAAATTTGCCAGTGATGATGTTCCCGGCCGAAGTGGCAGTGAACGACGTGTCGATCGACGCGGGCAGGCCAACCCCTGGATAGCCATACATGCCATTCGTTACGGAGTAATCAATTTTAGTAATGCCATCATCGAAAACATGCTCCGCCGCATGACTGATCACGCTCAGGCTCGAGCCATCATTGTAGCCGTATATCTGTCCAATATAATCACCCGGCACGGACACGGTTTGACCATGGATGGTCAGGGTGGCGCCAAGCAACGGCGTGGCGTACGGAAAAAATGTTCCGCCAGCCGCGGTGCTCTCCGTGGGGTTGCTGGACGTGTACCCAACGGAGGTGTCGAAAGTATAATGGCTGACGAAGGACTCGCCCGTCAGATCGGTATTGGCCGAACCGAAGATTCCGGTGGTGTCATATCCGGACGCGACCGTGCCCGCGTAGGTCACATGCACGATCGCCGCCGACGCCGGTGCGCACGCCAAGAACCCGGCCACCAAGGTAAGGGCCAAGGTCGTCACCAGAAGCTTCTTCATGTGGTTATCCCATAAAAACAAAAAATTATAGATGCGTATCTGCTACAAAAAGTGAAATAAAACCGACGCATTTCGGACTGGGTATTCACAAATCATCATCACAACATGCGCCCCCATATGAATGACAAAAAGCACCCCTAGGTTGTATTTGCAACATCTTCGGCACAAATACAGACAAATTTCCATCTAAGGTAGTGGAAAATCCGCCTCACACCCCTTGGTGCAAACCGCCTGCGACTACTCCGTCCCCTTGCAGGACCACCAGAACGAACGCCCGACCCTGAAGAACAAAGCCGAACGCAAGCGCCCCGATGCGCCCGGGACGAAACCCCCGCCCCTAATACCAGAGCCCCGTTGAGGCTGACTCACTGCCCTGGTTTCCTTGACGGCGAAACTCTGATTCGCTGCCCCTGACGCGGCGATTCGCCGCGAGGGAGGAGCCTGTGG
>CAINEA010000994.1 GCA_903847525.1 uncultured Acetobacteraceae bacterium
ATCACCGGAGAGACGGAGAAGGGCAGCTCGATCAGGGTCATCAGCAGGCTGCGGCCGGGGAAGCGAAAACGACCGATGCACCAGGCGGCCGCGACGCCGCAGACCGCGTTCAGCGGCACGCTGATGGCGGCGACGATCAAAGTGAGCTGTATCGCCGCGATCGCGTCCGGCGCGGCCAGCGCCTCCAACATGGTATCGAGACCGCGCGACGATGCCTCGACGAAGATCACCGCCAGCGGCAGCAGCAGGAACAGCGCGAGCAGGCCGACCGCCAGCACGATCAGGATGCGACGCACGGCCACGCTTTCGCCGGTGGCGGCCAGGACCGCGGATCGGCTCATGCGGCGGCCTTCCTGTCGCGTGGATTCAATTGGAGCGGCCGCCAAGACGGCGCTGCAGGGCGTTCAGTACCAGCAGGATGGCGAAGGAGGCCACCAGCATCACCAGCGCCAGCGCGGCGGCGCCGGCATAGTCCAGCTGTTCCAGCCGGGTGACGATGATCAGCGGCGCGATCTCGCTGATCATCGGCATGTTGCCGGCGATGAAGATCACCGAGCCGTATTCGCCCACGCCGCGCGCCAGCGCCGCGCCGAAGCCGACCAGCAGCGAGGGCAGCAGAGCCGGCAGCACGACGCGCCGCCATGTCTGCCATCGCGTCGCGCCCAGCGTGGCGGCGGCTTCCTCGGCGTCGCGCGGCAGGTCCAGCAGGACCGGCTCCAGCGTGCGCACCACGAAGGGCAGGCCGACGAACATCAGCGCAACCAGCACGCCGAGCGGCGTGTAGGCGACCTTGATGCCGAGCGGCAGCAGGAGGGCGCCCAGCCAGCCCTTTGTCGCGAACAATGCGGTCAGGGCGATGCCTGCCACCGCGGTGGGCAGGGCCAGCGGCATGTCGATCAGTGCCTCGGCGAGGCCGCGGCCGGGAAAGCGGTAGCGCACGATCACCCAGCCGACGAGCAGCCCGAGCGGGACGTTCAGCAGGGCCGCCAGGGCGGCGGCACCGAAGCTGAGGCGCAGCGCGGCCAGGACGCGCGGTTCGCTGACGGAGTGCCAGAGGCCGGCCAGACCGAGTTCCCAGGGGCGCAGCGCCAGGGCCGCCAGCGGGATCAGCACGATCAGCGACAGCCAGGCCAGGGTGATGCCGAGCGTCAGTCCAAAGCCCGGCAGCGCTGAGCGGCGGAGACGAAATTTTCGCAGGTGGGCATTTGCGGCGGCCATGCGTCCCGTGTTCATTTTCCGGGGGTGAAGATGCGGTCGAACATACCGCCATCGGCGAAATATGCCGCCTGCGCCGCGTCCCAGCCACCGAAATCCTGGATCGTGGTCATCGCCAGCGCGGGATAGCGCTCGCCGTAGCGGGCCATGATCTCGGGATCGCGGGCCCGGTAGAAATTCTGCGCGATGATTTCCTGCGCCTCCTTGCCGTAGAGGAAGTTCAGGTAGGCCTCGGCCACCGAGCGGGTGCCGCGCTTGTCGGCCACGCTGTCCACTACCGCGACCGGCGGCTCCGCCAGCACGCTGACCGAGGGGTAGACGATCGCATAATCGTCGGCGGGAAATTGTTTGCGCAGCAGCCAGGCTTCGTTCTCCCAGGCCAGCAGCACGTCGCCCAGGCCGCGCTGGGCGAAGCTCATGGTGGCAGCGCGCGCGCCGGTGTCGAGCACCGGCACCTGGCGGAACAGCTGGCGCATGAACGCCTCGGCCGTTGCCGGGGTGGCGCCGGGCTGGCGCTGGGCCCAGCCGAGAGCGGCGAGGAAGTTCCAGCGCGCGCCGCCGGAGGTTTTCGGGTTGGGGGTGATGACCGACACGCCCGGCGCCAGCAGGTCCGGCCAGTCCTTGATGGCTTTCGGATTGCCCTTGCGCACGACGAAGACGATCGTGCTGGTATACGGGCAGGCATTTCCCGGCAGGCGGGCCTGCCAATCCGTGGCCAGGAGGCCGCGGCGGGCCAGTGCGTCGATGTCCGCCGCCAGCGCCAGGGTGACGACGTCGGCCTGCAGGCCTTCCAGCACCGAGCGGGCCTGTGCGCCGGAACCGCCATGGGACTGGTTGATGGCGATGCCCTGGCCGGTCTTTGCCTTCCAGTTCGCGGCGAAGGCCCGGTTGACGGCACGGTACAGTTCGCGCGTGGGATCGTAGGACACGTTAAGCAGGACGGTATCGGCCGCCGCGGCCGGCCGGATCCCCGGCAGGGCTGCGATCAGTGCCGCCGACATCGAGCGGCGGGTGATCGTGCGGATGTTCATCCGGCTCTCCTTTCGATTTCGGCCATAAGGCCAAGGAAAACTTCCTTCGGGACGCCATTCGCCGTTCTCCGCACGCCCCGGCCCAAGAGAGGGCCTGCCGTGCCGAGCACTATTTCACACCGAATTTCGTATATTACGCGGACGAACGTAAGAAACATTGACGCCCGGCACAAGCCTGGGAATGATGAACCTCAAACACGGATCGTGGCGGCCAGCATCGGCCGTCTGAAAGCCGTTGGCAGGAGAGTCCCATGACCGTCGAATTCATCGGTATGATCGCGTCGGAAGAAAAGTCCGAGATCCATCCGGCCCAGGGGCCGGTGATCGATCCCGATTATATCGCCCGGTTCGCCCAGGCGCATGAGGCGGCCGGGTTCGACCGGGTGCTCATCGCGCATAATTCATCGGACGCGGACGCGGTGCTGGTGGCGACCCATGCCGCGCAGCACACCAAGACGCTGAAATTCATGATCGCGCATCGGCCCGGCTTCATCGCGCCGACCTATGCCGCGCGGCTGTTCGCGACGTTCGACGTGTTCTCCGGCGGGCGCGGCGGCATCCACATCATCACCGGCGGCGACAGCAACGAGCAGCGCAAGGACGGCGACTACCTTAATCATGAGGAGCGCTACCGGCGGACGGACGAATATGTGGGCCTGCTGCGGCAGGAATGGACGGCGGAGGAGCCATTTAGCTACAAAGGAACCTATTACCAGGTGGACAATGCCTTCGCCAGGGTGAAGCCGGTGCAGAAGCCGCATATTCCGGTGTATTTCGGCGGATCGTCGGACCTGGCGATCGAATTCGCGGCCAAGCACGCGGACATCTATGCGTTCTGGGGCGAGACGCTGGAGATGGCGCGTGAAACGATCGCCCAGGTGCGCGCCGCCTGTGAGCGGATCGGGCGCGATCCCGCGAGTATGAAGTTCAGCCTGTCGATGCGCCCTGTGCTGGCCGGCACCGAGGAAGCCGCATGGGCGCGGGCGAACCGGATCATCGAGCGTATCCGCGACCTGCGGGGCAAGGATTTCGGCCGGTCCAATTCGCGCCCGGAGAGCGTCGGGTCCAAGCGGCTGCTGGAAGTGGCCG
>CAINEA010000995.1 GCA_903847525.1 uncultured Acetobacteraceae bacterium
CGTATACGGAGAATCCAGTATCGCGAAGGAATCCGCAAAGCGTGATGCCCAGCCGGTCTGCCGCCTCGACCTCGGACATGGCATCCTGGAACAGCTGGTGCTCCGACATTTCGAGCCAGGGACGGGGCAGTTGGAGTTCGTAGAGCAGGCCAAATCGCATGGCACATAATCCTCAACAATGGTTTCAACGAGGGCTGTCCTCAGGAGAACGCCCGCTTGATCTTGGCCCAATCCTCGATCGCCTGTTCCTGACCTGGAATGAGCTGGATGGTGAACTGGGTATAGCCAGCGTCGCGCAACCCCTCAATGCGGGTCGTGATTTCAGCCTGCGAACCGGTAAATGTGTTCATGCGAATCAGGTCCGCGTTGATGAACTGCCGCTCGTCGGGCTTGACGAACATCAGGTGGCCGCGATGGTTGTGCAAATAGGGCGCATCCGCCGGCTCGAAATTCTTGGCCGATGCCACGTAGCCCTGCACCAGATCGGCCACCGCCGGCGGCATCGGGGAGCTGTTGGGCAGGCCCGAGAGCGCCTCATCGGCGGCGCGGTGGAGCATCACCGCCGCACGCGGGCCCGCCTGGGCCATGGCGCGGGGGCTGTCGGCGGGCTCTCCCGGTTCCAGGATGCAGCCCAGCGCGAAGGCGACGGCGGAGAGATCCGCGCGGTCGTTGCCTTCCTTCTCCCAGGTCTGTTGCATCGCGTTCAGCCAGGAGATTCCCACCGCATCGTTGCCGACGAAATTGATCCAGCCGGCACCGAGCTTTGCTGTCAGCCGCATGCCCTTTGGGCCGAAGGCGGACAGGTGCAGCGCCACGGGATCCCGGGTGTTGATCAGGCCGAGATCGGGGTTGAGGAAGCGGATCTTGTGCTTCTGGCCCTCGAAACTGGTTTCGAGCGTTTCCTCATCCAGCAGGCCCATGACGACGCGGATATATTCGGCCATATCCGACAGCTTCACCGCCCCCTGCCCCATCGCGCGGCGGGCGGAAAACCCCGTGCCGATGCCGAAATCGATCCGCCCGGGCGCGAGCTTGTTCAGGCTGGCGAAGGCGCAGGCCGTGGCCGGGGCGATGCGGTTGGAGGGCACCAGCACGCCGGTGCCGAGACGGATGCGGCTGGTCTTCATCGCCGCCGCGGCCATGGCAACGAACGGGTCGGCCGTCAGCATCTGGGTGTCGTAGAACCAGGCATGGCTAAAGCCGAGTTCCTCGGCACGCTGGGTGACCTGCCACGAGGTCGCGTCGGTCGCCAGGGCTATGCCGAATTGCATCCGGCGTCTCCTCGTTGAAGTTCTAACCGCCTTCGATCTTCGGAATGAAGAACACTTCCGCACCCGGCTTCACCGGCTGCATGTAGTCGATCTCGTACAATTCGCCATCGATGGCGATGGTGGTTTCTTCTTCCAAATGGAAGCCGAGACCGGGGAACAGGCGGTCCATCTCCTTGATCACGCCACGCAGCGTTTTCGCGGTGATGGCGAATTCCGTCACGCCCCCGGTGTAGCGCCGGCTGAAGCCGCTGGTGAAAACGACCCTGGCCGGCGCATCCGGCACGATTATTCCGCCGCCTGCGGCAGTTCGAGAGCGGCAAGCACCTTCGGGGGGGACATCGGCAGCGAGGTCATGCGCCTTCCGATCGCGTTTTCGATGGCATTGGCGATGGCGGCCATCGGCGGGCAGATATTCACCTCGCCGACGCCCTTCGCGCCGTAGGGATGGTTGGGGTTCGGCACCTCCACCAGCAGCGGCTCGATCATCGGCAGGTCGGAGGCCACCGGCACGCGGTAATCGAGGAAGCCGGCGTTATCGAGCAGGCCCTTGGCGTTGTAGATGTATTCCTCGTTCAGCGCCCAGCCGATGCCCTGCACCACGCCGCCCTGGATCTGGCCCTCGACGTAGCTCGGGTGGATGGCGCGGCCGACATCCTGGGCGGCGACGAAGCGCAGGATGGTGACCTTGCCGGTTTCGGGATCGACCTCGACATCGCAGAACTGCGTGGCGAAGCCGGGCGCCTGGCCGCCGGCGTTGACGGAACTGGCCACGACGAGCGGCCCGCCGGTCGCCGCCGATTTGGAGGCGATGTCCTTCAGCGACAGCGGATCGAAATCGCCCACGTTGGTGCCGGCCGGCTTGGCGAAGCCGTCCTCCCAGATCACGCCTTCGGGGTCCACGTCCCAGATCATCGCGGCGCGTTTGCACAAATCCTTGATCAGCGTCTTGGTGGCGTTCACCACCGCCATGCCGGTGGCGAAGGTCACGCGCGACCCGCCGGTGACATGGGTGTAGCCGACCGAGCCGGTATCCACGACCGTGGCGCGGACCAGATTGTAATCGATGCCGAGCGTCTCGGCCGCCATGATCGCCATGGAAGCGCGCGATCCGCCGATGTCGGGGCTGCCGGTGGCGACCAGCACGGTGCCATCGGCATTGACCTCCATCGTGGCGCTGGACTCACCGCCGCCATTGAACCAATAGCCGGAGGCCACGCCGCGGCCCTGGTTCGGCCCCAGCTTCGTCTTGTAGCCGGGATGGTTCAGCACCGCCTTCAGCGTTTCGGCGTAGCCGGCATGGGCATGCTTGGGCCCGAAGATCGTCGGCGTGCCGATGCCGGCCGCGTTCTTCAGGCGCAGTTCCGCCGGATCCATGCCGATCTTCTTGGCCAGAATGTCCAGCACCGATTCCACCGCGAAGGCGGAGATCGGTGAGCCGGGCGCACGATAGGCGGCCGCCTTCGGCCGGTTGGAAACCACGTCGTAACCAACCGCGCGGGCATTGGCGATGTCGTACGGCGCGTAGGCGCACAGGCAGGCATTCATCACCGGCGAGCCGGGGAAGGCGCCGGCCTGGAACTTGAAGATGCCGTCAGCGGCGACGATCTTGCCGTCCTTGGTGACACCGATCTTCACCCACATGGAGGAACCCGATGTCGGGCCCGACGCCTTGAAAGTTTCTTCCCGGGTCATGGTCAGGCGCACAGGGGCGCCAGATTTGCGCGAGAGCAGGGCAGCCACCGGTTCCAGATAGGTCACGGTCTTGCCGCCGAAGCCGCCGCCGATTTCCGCCGGATGCACCAGCAGGTCGCCCAACGGCATTTTCAGGATCTGCGCGGTAAGCGCGCGCATCTGGAAATGTCCCTGGCTGGAACACCAGATTTCGCCCTGGCCGTCGGCATCCACGCGGGCCACGCAGGCGTGCGGCTCGATATAGGCCTGGTGCACGGCGGCGGTCTTGAATTCCTTCTCGACGATGACATCCGCCGAGGCGAAGCCGGCAGCGAGGTCGCCGGTGCCGAATTCGAGGCGCTTGGAAATGTTGGACGGCTTGGCGGGAACCGGCTCTACGCCGCGGGTGATCATGTCCTCGAACACCAAGGGCGCGTCCGGCTGCATCGCTTCGTCGACATCGATTACGTGGGGCAGGATCTCGTAATCAACCTCGATCAGGGTCAGCGCCTGGGCGGCGATGCTGGCGCTGATTGCGGCCACGGCGGCGATGGAATGGCCTTCATACAGCGCTTTCTCGCGCGCCATGATGTTGCGGGTGACGTGCCAGAAATTCACCGCGACGCGTTCCGGACCAATATAATCGAAGGTCTGATCGGGGAAATCGGCAGCGGTGATCACCGCCTTCACGCCGGCCAGAGCGCGGGCCTTGGACGTGTCGATCGAGCGGATACGGGCATGGGCGTGCGGCGAGCGAAGGATGCGGCCGTACAGCGTGCCGGCCGGAATATGATCCCCGCCATACATCGCGCGCCCTGTGACTTTCGGCACGCCGTCCGGACGGATGGGGCGGGTTCCAACCCACTTGAACTGTTTGACGACGTCGTCCATGGCTTTTCCCTCGACTGTGCTGCCCGGCCTGATCGGTCCGGATTTGATGCATCCCTGCGGATTGTATGGGGTATTATCGGAATGCGCGAGGGTCGCTTTTCCCCACGCGCGATGTCAATGCTCGGGGCTTGCCGGGCTTGGGACTCACCGGACTTGGGGCTTGCCGGGTTGAGGGTTCGCCGAGTAGGGCCTATCGCATTTCCAACGGATCCGAAGGACACACACCGATCATGAGCCAGGCGATTCCACGTGCCGAGGTCCCGGACGAAGATTTCGCCACCATTCGCCACCGCATCCGATCGATCTTTGGCGGCTCGATCGGCAATCTGATCGAGTGGTACGACTTCTACGTCTACAATTTCTTCGCACTGTACTTCGCCAAATCGTTCTTCCCGAACTCCAACCCGACCGTTCAGCTGCTGAATACCTTCGGCATCTATGCGCTGGGCTTCCTGATACGCCCCGTCGGCGGCTGGATCCTCGGGGCCTATGCGGACCGGGCCGGAAGGCGGGCCGCGCTGACCCTGTCAGTGACGCTGATGTGCTTCGGCTCGCTGATGATCGCCCTTATTCCGACCTATGCCACCATCGGCATCCTGGCGCCCATCCTGCTGTTACTGGCGCGGCTGGTCCAGGGGATCTCGCTCGGTGGCGAATACGGCACGTCGGCTACCTATCTCAGTGAGATCGCGGTTTCGCGCCATCGCGGCTTCTACAGCTCGTTTCAATACGTCACGCTGATCGGCGGCCAGGTGCTGGGCAGCGTGACGCTGCTGGTCATGCAGCAAACCTATACATCCGCCCAATTGGAGGGCTGGGCCTGGCGCATTCCGTTCCTGATCGGTGCGACCTGCGCGCTGTTCGGCCTGTATCTGCGCCGCAACCTGGAAGAGACCGCGGAGTTCAAGCGCGCCATAAAGCCGAAGCAGCCGATGCGGGAATTGCTGCGCCACCCCAAGGCGATCCTGCTGGTGTTCGGCCTGACCATGGGCGGCACAACGGCGTTCTACACCTATACGACCTATATGCCGACCTTCCTGGTCAACACCGTCAAGCTGACCCGCGACCAGGCGACGCAGATCTCATTCATCACCCTGGTGATCTATGCGGCCTTGCAGCCGGTGTTCGGCGCCATTTCCGACAGGATCGGCCGCCGGCCGGTGCTGATGTGGTTCGGCATCCTGGGCACGCTGTGCACCGTGCCGATCCTGACCGCGCTGTCGGGCGCGCATGATTTCATGACGGCGCTGGGCCTGATCATGGCGGCGCTGATCATCGTGTCCGGCTACACCTCGATCAACGCCGTGGTGAAGGCGGAACTGTTCCCCGCCAACATCCGCGCGCTGGGCGTTGGACTGCCCTACGCCGTGGCCGCTTCCTTGTTCGGGGGCACCGCACCGTATATCGCGCTGTGGTTCAAGGATGCCGGAAACGAATCCGGCTTCTATTGGTACGTGACCGCGCTGATCTTCTGCTCGCTGCTGGTCTACATCTTCATGCGCGATACCAAGCACACGTCTCGCATCGACCAGGACTGAGGGAAGCAAGGCGAGGGGCTCCGCCCCCTCGAACCCCGCCAAAGGATGGGCCTTTGGAAACCGTGCATTGTTTGGATGTGGAAAGGGCGCCTACCGAGACCTTGCAAGGTTTCGGTAGGCGCCCTTTCCACATCCAAACGAGTATGGGGTTCTAAGGGCTAGCCCTTAGCGGGATCCCAAACTGGAAGCATGGGGGCAGAGCCCCTGACCTTCCTTCACTCAGCCGCGTCGCGCTTGAGGGCAGCGAGGCGGTCGATTTCGGCCTGCACGGCGGCGGCGGACTGGCCGACGAATTCTTCGTGGTGATCGCGGGCGAAGGCGTAGCTATCTTGGCGCAGTTCGCGCGAGCCCTGGAAGTGCGGGTGCACGTAGCGGGCCATCAGTTCATAATGCCGCTTGGTCTGGTCCCAGTCGGCCCAGTTCTGCGCCAGTTCCATGATCACGCCGAAGCCGCCGGAGCCTTTCTGCAGGCGTTCGATGAAGGCAATCGCGTCATCGGGCGTGCCGATGCAGGCGGTGCCGGTTTCGGTGAGGTAGGTGTAGGGATCGGTCACGTCGGCCGGCACGATGGGGAAGGTCGCCACATCGGTGAAATAATCGCGGAACCGGTTGAGGCCGAATTCGACGTTCTTCTTGGCTTGCTCGCGGGTTTCGGCAATGTGCATCAAGGTGACCAGGCGCCAGCTGTCACGGTGCGGCACATGGCCGTTGGCGCGGGCGGTTTCCGAGTAGAGGCCCCAATTGCTCTTGTGGTGGGCTAGCGCGTCGTCGCTGGTGCCGCCGATCGAAAGCATGCCGAGGCCGTGCCGGCCCGCGGCGAGGGCGCCGGCGGGTGAGCGGGCGGCGGCGACGGCCATTTCCATGCGCGGGCGGGTATAGGGCGGGATTTGCAGCTGGGCGTCGCGCAAGTCGAACCAATCGGATTTGCGGGTGACGGACTTGCCGGCGAACAGCTCCATGCAGATGTCGAGCGACTCGTTCATCCTGCGGCGCTGGTCGGACGGATCGATGCCGATCTTCTTTGCATCGTGCACCAGCGAGCCGGGGCCGACGCCGAACATCGCCCGCCCGCGCGTCATGTGATCGAGCTGAACCATGCGGTCGGCAAGGATGAACGGATTGTGGTAGGGCAGCGACACCACGCCGGTGCCGAGGCGGATATGGCGGGTGCGCTCGGCGGCCGCGGCGATGAAGAGCTCGGGCGAGCTGATGATCTCGAAGCCGCCGGAATGATGCTCGCCGATCCAGGCCTCGTTGTAATTGAGACGATCGAGGTGGACGAGCAGCTCCATGTCGCGCTCGAGCGCCAAGGTCGGGTTTTCCCCGAGGCCGTGGAACGGCGCGAGAAAGACGCCGCTGCGGAGATATTGCTTGGTCATTGCCGGACACTCCCATTTTTATAGGCGGCCGCGCGGACGGACGCGGCGTAAAAGCTACTGAACAGTAGCTGGATTTCCGGCGACTGGCCAGAGGGGGACCGGCACGTCTTGGCGCTTGCCGGAACGGGTAGGCGCCTGTACTCAGCCACCCGCGGGACCGCAGCGTGTGGGAGATGTCCATGAGCCGGCTATTCGGGAATATGCGCCAGGTGGGCGTCGTGGTGCGCGACATCGAGGCAGCGATGACGCATTGGTCAGAGGTCTGCGGGATCGGGCCGTGGTTCTATACGGACCGGCTGGCGCTGACCGCCTTTACGTATATGGGCCAGCGCCATGACGACATTCATGTCTCGATCGCGCTGGCGAATTCCGGCGACGTGCAGATCGAGTTGATCCAGCAGCGTTGCGAAACGCCGAGCCTATACCGCGACTTTCTCGCCGCAGGGCACGAAGGGATGCAGCATTGGTCGAGCTGGCCGGTGGAGTATCAGGCCAACATCGAACGGGCGCTGGCGAACGGCTACACGATCGGCCAGCAGGGCGAGAGCGCGCGCGGGCCGTTCGTGTATTTCCGCAACGAGGGCCATCCCGGCACGGTGATCGAGATGGCGCAGGCCACCCCGGAACGCATGCGCATATTCGACCAGGTGCGGCAGGCGGCGCTGGACTGGGACGGCAGCGACCCGATCCGGCGGACCTGGCCGACGGCCTGATTGGCGGCGTGATCGGCTGAAGCGGATGTCCCTGAGCGCGACACTGGGGCGAATGGTCGGCCCGGCGCGGGCGATCGTGCTGTTGCAATTCCTGAAATTCGGCGTGGTCGGCACGTTCGGCTTTCTGGTGGATACCGCGACGGTTTACGCGCTGCGCGGCAGTCTGGGGCTGTATGGCGCGGGCGCGGCGGCCTATTTGACCGCGGCGACCGGAAATTGGGTGCTCAATCGGCTCTGGACCTTCCGCGGCAAGGGCGGGCAGCCGGCGCACCGGCAATGGGCTTTGTTCCTGATGGCCAATCTCGTCGGTTTCATGCTCAACCGCGGCATGTATGCGATCCTGGTGACCTTTGTGCCGTGGTGTGCGGCCGAGCCGGTCTGGGCGGTTGCCGCCGGATCCATTACTGGCCTCGGGGCCAATTTCTTCCTGTCGCGAAAGCTGGTGTTCCGCTGATCGGTGCGTAGATGGCGCGGGGAGGAACGAGCTTCACAAATCCCGCGTTCACGGCGATCCGCCAACAATTTAACGTTTAATTAATATCGTTAATGCACGTTTGGGTTGTGTTAAGGAAATTGCCCGATGATGCAGCGATTCTCGTTTCGCCTTTTCCTCGCAATCCCCGGTAAAGGCGCCGGCATGGCGGCCGTAAGCCTGGCCCGTTGCAGCCTCCCCAGACCGCCCTGAGCGGAAAGCCGGAAGCGCGACCACGAGCGCCGCAGCAGAACGCCGGCGCAAGGCAGGGCCACCAGCAAGGAATGCGGTGCGGTCATGTATCAACCCCATATATCGAGTTACGTCCGGGACGATCCAGAACCGGATCGGCCTGGCCCGATGGATGCATCTCCGCGCATGGCGGCAGCCGCCCTGGCAAGCGCCGCCGGCCGGCCGGCGGTGATCGGACCCACGGCGTTTCTTGCCGCGTTGCTGGCATTGGATGCCTGCCTCGGTTTCGGGGTGCCGTTCCTGATTGCGGTTCGACTTGGCGCGCCGAGAACCAGCGCCATGCCGGTGATTCTGCTGGCGACGGCGCTGACCTTGTCGTTGATCGGGCTGTTCGGCGGATATGCCCCGCGCCTGTTGCGCCAGCGCGCGGGCCAGGTCCGGCTGGTAACGGCAGCCTGCCTTGCCGCGACGGGCACGACGGCACTGGCGGCCTGGACGTTCGACGCCGGCCGGATGGTCGGTCTGGAATGGGCCGTGGCGGCGTTCGGTTCTGCCCTGCTGGGACTGGGCGGCGGGCGCATCCTCGCTCGACGGCTGCTGGCGCGGAACCAGGCGGGTATCCACGCGCCGCGCACGGTGGTGATCGGCGGCGGGCCGACCGGTGCGGGTCTGATGGCGAAGCTGCTGAGCGGCGATCCATCGCAGGAACGGGTACGGCTGCTCGGCTATGTCGATGGCCGGGCGACGCCGGCCGAGGACGGTTCCAGCATTGCCCCGTATCTCGGCGGGTTGGCGGAACTGCTGGCCTCGATCCGGTGTGGCGATGTGGACCGTGTGATTATCGCCCTGCCCTGGTCGGCCCAGGCGCCGGTGCTGGAACTGATCAGCCAATTGGCCGAATGCCCGGTGCAAATCCAGCTTGCCCGCGATCCCACGGTCGAATTCGTCGCCGACCGCCGGCGCTTCGATCGGGAATTGCTGCGCGGCGGATTGCTGCATGTGATGGACCCGCCGCTATCCGGCCTGCCCAGCGTTGTAAAGCGGGGCGAGGATTTGGCGATCGCTTCGCTTCTGCTGCTCCCGGCCTTGCCGATCATGGCGGTGATCGCCATCGCGATCCGGCTGGACAGCCCCGGCCCGGTACTGTTCAGCCAGCTTCGCACCGGCTTCAACAACAGGGACTTCCGGATGTGGAAGTTCCGTACGATGCACCACCATCTGGCCGACCCCGACGCGCGGAATCAGACCACGCATAACGATCCCCGGGTTACCCGGGTCGGCGCCTGGCTTCGGCGGACCTCTCTCGATGAGCTGCCGCAGATCTTCAATGTGTTCCGTGGCGATATGTCGATCGTCGGGCCGCGCCCGCACGCGCCCGGGACGCGGGCGGGGGGCCGGGTGTTCGATCAGGTTGTGGGCGATTACGCGGCACGACACCGGGTACGGCCGGGCGTGACGGGCCTGGCGCAGGTGCGCGGCCTGCGGGGGCCGACGGAGACCGAGGACAAGCTAGTCAGCCGCGTGGACAGCGATCTGGAATATATCGAAAACTGGTCGCTTTGGCTGGACCTTCGGGTTCTGGCGCAAACGGCCTATGCCGTGCTGCGGATGAAGAATGCCTGTTGACCCCGAATTCTACGACGCGGACATCGTCATCCTCGCGCTGAACCGGTCGGAGGAAACATTGCAGGCCATCGCCTCGGCCCTGGGCCAACGCGGATGCCGGTTCCGGCTCGTGGTTCTGGACCAGGGTTCCGTGCCAGAAACCCAGGCCCGTTTCCGCCAGGCTTTGGCCGGGCACTCCAACGCCACGCTGGTGGCATCGCCCCGCAACCTCGGCGTCGCCGGTGGACGCAACGCCGCGAGTGCGCTCGGCCATGGGAGGGTGATCGTCGGCCTGGACAACGACGCGGTATTCGCCACGGCGCATACCGTGGCCGAGGCCGTGGCGGCGTTCGATGCAATGCCCGATCTGGGTGCCCTGGGGTTTCGCATCGTCCGTCACGACACCGGGGAGGACGACCTGACGTCCTGGGGCTATCCGGCCGGATTGCTTGCGCGCGCCGGAGGGAGTTTCGACAGCGTCACCTTCGTGGGCGCCGGGCATGCGATCCGGCGTGTGGCCTGGGACGAGGCCGGCGGCTATGACGAGAAGCTGTTCTTCTGCTGGGAGGAGTATGATTTCTGCCTGCGCGCGATCGAGGCGGACTGGCGGATCCGTTACCGGGGCGACATCGTCGTGCGCCACCATGCCGCGCCGGAAGCGCGCGTTCGCTGGAATGCCAACCGCTGGTTTTATTTCATCCGAAACCGGATATACATCGGCCACAAGACCGGCGACGGCATGGTCGCGCTGGCCGCGCGGTTTGCCGTTTACCTGGCGCGCAGCCTGCGCGAGGGGGCGGCGATCCAGGCGCTGCGGGCCCTTCCCGCCGCGATCCGGATGGCCGCCGGCACGCCGCGCCGCCGCCTGTCCGGTGCGGCACGCGACTATCTGATGCGCAACGATAGCCGCTACCGGCCTGCCCTGCCCGGCCAGTTCCTGGCCGAGCTTAGCGGAGCGGGAAGGCCTAAAGCACGGCCTCGGCCACCACACGCAACGCTTCCGGTGTCGCCCCGTTGAGCAGCACCGTGCCGATCTGGCCGTCCTTTACCGCCTGCTGCCAGACCTGCATCCGGTCCTTGATACGCTCCGGCGGCCCGACGAGAGACACCTCGTCGATCAACGCATCCGGCACCGCCGCCTCGGCCTCTTTCTTCTTCCCGTCCAGATACAGGTTCTGGATCTTGATCGCGGCGTCCTCGTAGCCCATGCGGCGGGCCAGGTCGTTGTAGTAGTTCTTCGACCTTGCCCCCATTCCACCGATGTACAGGGCGAAATCCGGGCGAAGCTCGTCGCGGCAGGCCGCCACATCCTTGCCGACGCGGATGCGCACATAGGGGGCGCAGTCGAAGCCGTCGAGATTGGCCGGCTTGCCCACTTTCACCCGGCCCTCGACGATCCTGTCCGTAAGCAGCTTCGGCTGTTCCGGCGACATCCAGATCGGCAGGGTGCCGTCGGCGCATTCGCCGGCGGTGCGCAGGCCGGCGGGGGTGATGGCAGCGGTGTAGAACTTCATGTCCGGGTTCGGGTGCATGATGCTCTTCAGCGGCCGGCCGAGGCCGGTTGCATCGGGTCCGTTATAGGGGATGTGATACTGGTCCCCGTCGAAGGTCAGCGGCGCCTCGCGCGCCAGGATCTGGCGGATGATGGCGATGTACTCCTTCGTGCGCGGCATCGGCTTGCCGAACGGCACGCCGTGCCAGCCTTCCACCACCTGCGGGCCGGAAACCCCGACGCCGCAGAGGAAGCGGTTGCCCGACAGCGCCTGCAGGGTCATCGCCGTCATGGCCGCGCAGGCCGGCGTGCGGGCCGGGATCTGCATGATCGAGGTGCCGGCCTTGATCTTCGTGGTGCGCGCCAGCACCCAGGCGATCGGGGTGACCGCGTCGGTGCTGTAGGCCTCCCCGGTCCAGACGCTGTCGTAGCCGAGGCGTTCGGCCTCCAGCACGG
The DNA here is from genome assembly GCA_903847525.1 of uncultured Acetobacteraceae bacterium. GTDB lineage: Bacteria > Pseudomonadota > Alphaproteobacteria > Acetobacterales > Acetobacteraceae > PALSA-911. Next base: position 11,681 of record CAINEA010000995.1, read on the forward strand.
TGTCCATTTCCAGCTTCGGATGCGCACCGTACATGCGCAGGAACATGCCGAGTTTCATGGTGTCAGACCTTGGAGATGATGTCGTTGTGGAAGCGCTTCATGCTGGCAAGCACCTCATCGGCGGTGGAGCCGGGATAGCCGAAATCCAGCCAGCCCACGCCGAGATCGCGCAGCGCGCGGATGTCGGCGACCATATCCGCGGCGGTGCCGGAGAAGACGCGGCGTTCGCCGTCGCTGCCCTTGGCCGGCACGGCCTCGCCGTAAGTCTGCACCCGGTAGCCGATCTGCATGGCGGCCGGATCGCGCCCGGCATCGGCGGTCATCTTGCGCAGCCGGGCGATGCCTGCGGCCAGGCGCGGCACGGTTTCCATGGGATGCGCGGGGTTGGTGCCGATCGGGAACCAGCCATTGGCGATTTTAGCGGTGCGGCGCAGCGCCGGGCCGCTTTCGCCGCCGACCCAGATGTTCGGGCCGCCCTTCTGAACGGGCTTGGGCTCGAACGCTATGTTGGAGAATTTGACGAATTCGCCGTCGAAGGACGGGTTTTCGTCGGTCCACAGCGATTTCATCGCGGCGAGGTATTCATCGGTCACGCGGCCGCGGGCATCGAAATCGGGGGCGCCGATCGCCTCGAACTCCTCGCGCATCCAGCCGGCGCCGACGCCGAGCTCGACCCGGCCGCCGGACAGCACGTCTATGGTGGCGATGATCTTGGCGGTGAGCATGGCCGGGCGGTGCGGCACCACCATCACGGAGGTCAGCAGGCGGATACGGGAGGTCTTCGCCGCGATGAACGTAAGGGCGGTGAGTTGTTCATGGCGGGGCTGGCGGGAACCGGCGGGGAACTCACCGGTGGCCGAATAGGGGTAGCGGGCGTGGATGTCGTTCGGGATGACGATGTGGTCGCTGACGGTGAGGTAGTCGTAACCCATCGCCTCGCCCTCGACCGCGACGCGAACCATGCTCTCCGGAGCCCCCATGGCGCCGCTGACCGGCGCGCTGAAACCGAATTTCATCCATGTCTCTCCCTGAATTCGTGCGGCATCGCCTGGCAGCGCGCGCGGATTCCGAGGATCATCCGGCATAAGGCGGCGGTGGGCAATGGGAGCCATGCCGCAAGCGGCAATGGGAGCCATGCCGCGAGCGGCAATGGGAGCCATGTTCCGGCGGGGTTTGACGATAGGACGGATCAGATGCAGCGTTCCTTGCAAACTGCTATCTGCCCGATCGGATCGATCTGCCGCATCGGGCGAGAACTTCACGCTGGACCAGGATGACCATGACCGACGCGACCCTGAGACACCGGATCGAAACGGCGCCGCTTGCCGAGCTGATCGCCGAGGCTGGCCAGGCACGGGATGCCGCGCATGGGCGCAACCTGTCCTATTCGCGCAAGGTGTTCATCCCACTGACCAAATTGTGTCGCGACGTGTGCCATTACTGCACCTTCGCCGAGCGCCCCCGCGCCGGCCATGCGGCCTATCTGTCCGGCGACGAAGTGCTGGCGATTGCCCGCGCCGGCCAGGCGGCCGGTTGCACGGAGGCGCTGTTCACCCTCGGCGACAAGCCGGAACTGCGCTACCGCGCCGCCGAGGAGGCGCTGGCGGCGCTGGGGCACGAGACCACGATTTCCTATCTGCGGGAGATGTGCGCGCTGGTGCTGAAGGAAACCACGCTGCTGCCGCACGTGAACCCTGGCGTGATGACGCGCGAGGAAATCGCTTCCCTGCGCGAGGTGTCCGCAAGCCAGGGCATCATGCTGGAATCGACCAGCGAGACGCTCTGCGAGCCCGGCGGCGTGCATTACGGCTCTCCGGACAAACGTCCGGCGGTGCGGCTGGAAACCCTGCGCCTGGCCGGCGAACTGGCGGTGCCGTTCACCACCGGCATCCTGATCGGCATCGGCGAAACCCGCTCGGAACGGCTGGATGCGCTGTTCGCGATTCGCGACCTGCACCGGGAATACGGTCACATCCAGGAAGTGATCGTGCAGAATTTTCGCGCCAAGGCCGATACCAAGCGGGCGGACGCGGAGGAGCCGGATCTGCAGGACATGCTGTGGACTGTGGCTGCGGCGCGGCTGATCCTGGGGCCGGAGATGAACCTGCAGGCGCCGCCGAATTTAACGCCGGCGGAATACGAAAAATTGATCGCCGCGGGGATCAACGATTGGGGTGGCGTGTCGCCGGTGACGCCGGATCACGTGAACCCGGAAGCGCCCTGGCCGGTGATCGAGGACCTCGCCGAACGCACCGCCGCGATGGGCAAGATCCTGGTGCAGCGCCTGCCGGTGTATCCGGCCTATGCCCAGGCGCCTTCGCGCTGGCTGGCGCCGGCGATCGCGGCAAAGGTACGGAAAGCCTCGGATGCCGACGGGCTGGCGCGCGACGACAGCTGGGCGCCGGGGCTGACGACCATCCCGCTTCCGCCGGTGTCGCGCCTGACCCGGGTGGACTCGGCGATCGAGCGGATCCTGGACCGTGCGGTGGAGGGCCATAGGCTGGAGGAGGGCGAAATCGTACGCTTGTTCGCGGCGCGCGACATTGATTACGACCGGGTGATCCAGACCGCCGACGCACTGCGCAAGAGCGTCAGCGGCGAGGTGATCCGCTACGTCGTCAACCGCAACATCAACTATACCAACGTCTGTTACTACCGCTGCACCTTCTGCGCCTTTTCCAAGGGCAAGACACACGAGGCGCTACGCGGTACGCCGTACGATCTGGATATGGGCGAGATCGTCCGCCGGGCGGAAGAAGCCTGGGCCCGGGGCGCCACCGAGGTGTGCCTGCAAGGCGGCATCCATCCCGACTATACCGGCAACACCTATATCGGCATCACCAAGGCCATCAAGGTGGCGCTGCCGGACCTGCATGTGCACGCTTTCTCGCCTTTGGCGGTGTTCCAGGGAGCGGCGACGCTGGGCAAGCCCGTCAGCGAATTCCTGGGGGAGCTGAAACAGGCCGGACTCGGCACCCTTCCCGGCACGGCGGCGGAGATCCTGGACGATGAGATCCGCAAGGTGATCGCGCCGGACAAGGTCAATACGCAGCAATGGCTGGACGTGATGCGCGCGGCACACGGCCAGGGGCTGCGCACCACCTCCACCATCATGTATGGCCACACCGAACGCCCGGTTCATTGGGCGCGGCATTTGTTGCGTATCCGCGATTTGCAGGCGGAGACCGGCGGCTTCACCGAATTCGTTCCGCTGCCCTTCGTGCATATGGAGGCGCCGATGTACCTGCGTGGCCTGGCACGCAGCGGCCCGACGGTACGCGAGGCGATCCTGATGCATGCGGTGGCACGGCTGGCGCTGCATCCACTGATCCCGAACATCCAGACATCCTGGGTGAAGATGGGACCGGAGGGTGCGGCGATGTGCCTGAACGCCGGCGCCAACGATCTGGGCGGCACGCTGATGAACGAAAGCATCTCCCGCGCTGCCGGCACGCAGCACGGGCAGGAGTTTCCGCCCGAGGCGATGGAAACGCTGATCCACGGCATCGGCCGCCAGCCGGTGCA
>CAINEA010000996.1 GCA_903847525.1 uncultured Acetobacteraceae bacterium
CTGCGTCCCGAACACAGTGCTCTACCAGGCTGAGCTACACTCCGACCGAGGCGCGGCATATAGCCCCGTGCGGGCCATCCCGCAAGCGGCCGGTTTCAGGCTGCAGGGCTCCGAACTCATTTCCGGGCTACTGACATCTTGTGTTTTGGGTGATTCGATGGGTGTCCTCGATTCGGAGACGCCAGCATGCCCCCATTCGCCCACCAAGCCCCTGAGAAATCACGCCTGAGCGTCCTTCTCGACCATCTCGCCAGCATCGATGATCCTCGCGATGTCCGCCGCATCGCCCATCCACTCGCTGAAATCCTGCTCCTGGTCGTCTGCGGCACCATGGCCGACTGCGACGACTACGACCACATCGCCGCCTGGGGCGAGGCGCACCTGGACTTCCTGCGCCGCCATCTGCCCTACCAACACGGCGTCCCCGGCGGGCGCTGGCTCACCATCCTGATGAACCGCATCAACCCCGCCCTGTTCTCGGCCGCCTTCACCGCCTGGGTTCGGGAAACCTGGCCCGACCGCCCCGACTTCGTGGCCATCGACGGCAAGACATCGCGGCGCAGCCATGATCGCGCCGCCGACACCGCTCCGATCCATCTCGTCTCGGCCTTCGCAACCACCAGCCGCCTGGTGCTCGGACAGCAGGCCGTCCCCGACAAGTCCAACGAACTGACCGCCATCCCGATGCTGCTGGCCCGGCTCGCCGAGAACGACGGGCTGCGCGGCGCCATCGTTTCAATCGACGCCATCGCCACCAATGCCACCATCGCCACGGCCATCAAGGATGCCGGCGCCGAATACTTGCTGGCGGTCAAGGCCAACCAGCCCAGCTTGCGCGCCGAGGTCGAGGCCTGCTTCACCGCCGCACCACCCGGCACGCTCGAAACCGACACCCAGCACGACAAGGGCCATGGCCGCATCGAACAGCGTACCACCAGCGTCGTCCGCGAGGTCGACTGGCTCCACGGCGACAGGCGCTTTCCCGGCGAACTCAGGCTGCCCGGCGTGGCCTGCATCGTCCGCGTCCAGGCCTGTATTCGCCGCGGCGATAGGACGCACGCCGAAACGCGCTACTATATCTCCTCGGCAACCCTCACCGCCGCACGGGCAGCCGAAGCAGTCCGCGGCCACTGGGGTATCGAGAACCGCCTGCACTGGCTGCTCGACGTCGTCTTCGCTGAAGACCAATCCCGCCTGCGGAAAGGCTACGGTGCCAAAAACATGGCCATCGTCAGGCACTTCGCCCTCAACCTCGTCCGATCCGTGCCGGACAAAAAGTCCATCAAGCTACGCCGAAAAATCGCCGGATGGACACCTGACTACCTCGACACAATGCTCAACGGAGCAACCGCGTGATTTGGATTCGGAGCCCTGTTCCGAAACCGGCCCTGCGCTTGCCGGGCTGCGCCGCACGCCGCCAATGCAAAGCTCCGCCGCGTCCGGTGCGTGCGGTTTACATTGACACGGAACGGGCCGGCGCTATAACCGCCCCTCTCCGGCTACCAGGAACTCCTGGGTGGCTGATTTTCTATTGGTTTGTCTCGTCCTTTGGGCCCTTTTCAGGGGCCGTAAAGGCCTGCTGGACCGGATAATGGCTAACACGACCCCCTACTACCGGCCGCGTCCGGCCAAGCTACAGGAATTCGAAGCGATGTTCGCAGTCATCCGCACTGGCGGAAAGCAGTACCGCGTTACCGAGAACGACGTGCTGAAGGTGGAGAAGTTGGAGGCCGAGCCTGGCTCGACCATCACCTTTACCGATGTGCTCGCCGTCGGCGGTGAGGGCACCGTGACGCTCGGTTCGCCGGTCGTGGCCGGCGCCAGCGTTACCGCGACCGTGATCGCGCAGGACCGGTTGGACAAGGTGATCATCTTCAAGAAGCGCCGCCGGCAGAACAGCCGTCGTCGCAACGGCCATCGCCAGCACGTGACCGTGCTGCGCGTGTCCGGCATTTCGGCCGCCTGAGCAGGAGACCTGAACCATGGCACATAAGAAAGCTGGCGGCTCGTCGCGCAACGGCCGCGATACTGAAGGCCGCCGCCTTGGCGTAAAGAAGTACGGTGGCGAAAAGGTCGTCGCCGGCAACATCCTGATCCGCCAGCGCGGCACGCGCTGGAAGCCCGGCACAAATGTCGGCGTCGGCAAGGATCACACCATCTTCGCGCTGGTGGACGGCAATGTGGAGTTCCAGACCAAGGCCGAGGGCCGGGTTTATATCTCCGTCAAGCCCCATTCTTCGGAAGATTTAGTATCGGTCGCCGCCGAATAACGCGCCGCACCCTCACGCCTGGAGTACGACGGGGGTCGGCATCAGCCGGCCCCCGTTTTTTTGTTGTAGAAGAAAATGAAATTCCTCGACCAAGCCAAGATCTACCTGCGTTCCGGCGATGGCGGCGACGGTGTCGTCGCGTTCCGGCGGGAGCGCTTCATCGAGTATGGCGGACCCGATGGCGGTGATGGCGGCAAGGGCGGCGATATTATTTTCGAGGCCGTGCAGAACCTGAACACGCTGATCGACTTCCGCTACGTGCAGCATTTCCGTGCCCGCAAGGGTGGCAATGGCTCCGGCTCGGACCGTACAGGCGCCGGCTCGGAGGACGTCGTGATCAAGGTGCCGATCGGCACTCAGATCATGGACGACGACCAGGAGACCATGCTGGCGGACCTGGATGTGCCGGGCAAGCGTATCACCCTGCTGCGTGGCGGCGATGGCGGGCATGGCAATGCGAAATTCAAGAGCTCGACCAACCGCGCCCCGCGGCGTGCCGATAAAGGCTGGCCGGGGGAAGAGCGCTGGGTGTGGCTGCGGCTGAAGCTGATCGCCGATGTCGGGCTGGTCGGGCTGCCGAATGCCGGCAAGTCCACCCTGCTGGCAGCGAGCTCCGCCGCGCGACCGAAGATCGCCGATTACCCGTTCACCACGTTGCATCCCCAGCTCGGGGTCGTGCGGCTGAATGCGACCGAAGAGTTTGTCATTGCCGATATCCCCGGGCTGATCGAGGGCGCGCATGAAGGCGCGGGGCTCGGAGACCGGTTCCTCGGGCATGTCGAGCGCTGTGCGGTGCTGCTGCATCTGATCGACGGCGCGGCCGGCGACGTGGTGAAGGCCTGGCGCATGGTGCGCGAGGAGCTGGCTGCCTATGGCGGCGGGCTGGCCGATAAGCCGGAGTTGATCGGATTGAACAAATCCGACTCCATGACGCCGCGCGAAACCTCTGCCCGGCGGGCGGCCTTGGCGAAGGCATCGGGTCGGCCGGTCATGGTGATGTCCGGCGTTACCGGTGAGGGTGTGCCCGAGGTGCTGCGCGCGCTGCAGAACGCGGTCAACGAGGAGAGGCGAGGCAAGGCGGCATGATTGTGCTGCCCCATCTATCCAAGGCCCAGCGGCTGGTGGTGAAGATCGGCAGCGCGCTGGTAGTGGACAAGACCGAGCCGCGTGCCGGCTGGTTGGATGGCGTGGCGCACGACATCGCCGGCCTGCGGGCGCGTGGCGTGGATGTGATCGTGGTTTCCTCCGGCGCCATTGCCCTGGCGCGGCGCACGCTGGGCCTGTCGCGCAAGCGGCTGAAGCTGGAGGAGAAGCAGGCCGCCGCCGCGGTTGGGCAGATCCGGCTGGCGCAGGCCTGGAGCGTGGCGCTTTCCGCGCACGGCCTGACCGCGGCGCAGCTGCTGCTGACGCCGGATGATACCGAGGACCGGCGGCGCTACCTCAATGCCCGCTCCACCCTGACCACGCTGCTCGGCCTGGGCTGCATTCCCGTCATCAACGAGAACGATTCGATCGCGACGGCGGAAATCCGCTTCGGCGACAACGACCGGCTGGCGGCGCGCGTGGCAGAGATGGTGCAGGCTGACCAGCTGATCCTGCTATCGGATATCGACGGGCTGTATACCGCCGATCCTCGCCGCGATCCGGCCGCCGCGCATATCCCGGTGGTGGCGGCGATCACGCCGGAGATCGAGGCGATGGGGGGCGAGCCACCGCCGGGATATTCGTCCGGCGGCATGCGAACCAAACTGATCGCCGCACAGATCGCGACGCAAGCCGGCTGCGCGATGGCGATCGCGGTCGGCCATGTGCTGCATCCGCTGGCGGCGCTGGAGCAGGGGGCGCGCTGCACCTGGTTCCTGCCGGCGCCGGAAGGACGCTCGGCGCGCAAGCGCTGGATCGCCGGAGCGTTGGCGCCGCTCGGCACGCTGCGGGTGGATGCGGGTGCGGCCAAGGCGCTGGCTGCCGGGCGATCGTTGTTGCCGGCAGGCGTGCGCGCCATCGAAGGCAGCTTCGAACGCGGCGATCCGGTGATCGTAGTGGGGCCGGAAGGCGAATTGCTGGCTCGCGGGCTCTCCGCCTATGCCAGCGCCGATGCGCTGAAGATCGCCGGGCATCGGTCCGACCAGATCGAGCCGATTTTGGGCTGGCGCGGGCGCGACGAGATCATTCATCGCGACGACCTGGTTCTCGTCTAATCGCTGGAAAGCCGTGCCGTAGTGAGTCGGACTTGCCGCAAGGAAACGCCGGAATGCATATCGAAACCGAGGCCACCCAGCATCTGCATCGCGCCGCCGCCGCCGCGCGGGACGCCTCGCGCATCCTCGGCCGCGCTCCATTGGAAACCCGCAACTCCGCGCTGCGCGCGATGGCCAGCGCCATGCGGGCGGACAGCGACAACATCCTGGCCGCGAACGCGCTGGACCTGGCGGCTTTCAGCGGCAGTGCGTCGTTCCGCGACCGCCTGGCATTGACCCCGGCCAGGGTCGAGGCGATGGCGCAGGGCTTGGACGACATCGCCGAACTGCCGGATCCGCTGGCCCGGACGCTCGGCGAATGGACGCGGCCGAACGGCCTGCGTTTCCGGCGTGTCGCTCAGCCGATCGGCGTGATCGGTATGATCTATGAAAGCCGCCCGAATGTGGGGGCGGATGCTTCCGGCCTGTGCCTGAAATCCGGCAATGCGGTGATCCTGCGCGGCGGATCGGAAAGCCATCATTCCGCCCGCGCGATCAATGCGGCGATGATCGAGGGGTTGCGGCAGGCCGGTCTGCCCGAGGCCTGCGTGCAGATCGCGCCCAACACCGACCGCGCCTATGTCGCGGCAATGCTCGGCGGCGCCGGGCTGCTCGACCTGATCATTCCCCGCGGCGGCAAGTCCCTGGTGGAGCGGGTGCAGCGCGAGGCACGGGTGCCGGTGCTGGCGCATGCCGAGGGGCTGAACCATACCTATGTGCACGCGGCGGCCGACCCGGTGATGGCCCGCGCCATCCTCGCGAATGCCAAGATGCGCCGTACCAGCGTCTGCGGCGCCACGGAAACGCTGCTGATCGACCAGGCCATTGCCCCTTCCCTGCTGCCGCTGCTGGTAGCCGATCTGCGGGAACTGGGCTGCGATTTCCGTGCCGATGCGGCCGCGCGGAACATCCTTCCCGAGCTGACGGCGGCCAACGATGCCGACTACGACACCGAATGGCTGGAAGCGACGCTGTCCATCCGGGTGGTCGATGGAATCGGGCAGGCGCTGGATCATATCGCCCGGCACGGCAGCGAACATACCGACGCCATCGTCACGGAGGACTCCGATATCGCGGAGCAGTTCCTGCGCGGCGTCGATAGTTCGGTGGCCCTGTGGAACGCCTCCACCCAGTTCTGCGATGGCGGAGAATTCGGCTTCGGTGCGGAGATCGGCATCGCCACCGGGCGGATCCATGCCCGCGGGCCGGTCGGGCTGGAGCAGCTGACAATCTACCGCTACCTCGTCACCGGCACCGGGCAGATACGTCCCTGACCCGTCACCCCGCCTCCGGCAATCTGCCGCAATACGGCATTCCTACCTTCGGCGACCAGCGGCGCATGCGGATCGGGCTGCTCGGCGGCTCGTTCAATCCGGCGCATGAAGGGCATCTGCATGTCGCGGAACTGGCGCTGCGGCACTTGCGTCTGGATCAGGTCTGGCTGCTGGTTTCCCCGGGCAACCCCTTGAAGCCGTTGCGCGGCATGGAGCCGCTGGCAATCCGGCTGGCCAGCGCGGCGCGGATCGGCGACGGGCGGCGGGTGGTGGCGACGGCGATCGAGGCCGGGCTTGGCACCCGCTACACCACCGATACGCTTTCCGCACTGCGCCGGCGCTTTCCCCGCGCCCGGTTCGTCTGGCTGATGGGCGCCGATAATCTGAGCCAGTTGCCGCGCTGGCGGGACTGGATGGGCATCATGCGCACGATGCCGGTCGCGATTTTCCCCCGTCCGTCGTATAATCACCGGGCATTGGCCGGACGGGCCGCGCATCGGCTGCGCTCCGCCCGGCTGCCGGTCGCCGCGGCGCCGGCGCTCGCGCTGCGTAAACCACCCGCCTGGATTTTTTTGCCTACCCCCCAACATGCCGCCTCGGCCACCGCCATTCGTGCCGCCGGCTCAGGAGTTGTGCCATAGCCCGCAAACCGACGACCCCCCCGACAGCCCCACCCGCGACCGGAGCCGCGCCGCGCAAGCGTGCAACCGCGCGCAAGGTGGCGAAGCCCGATCTGGCAGAAGCGGCGAAGTCGCCGGGCACCCCGCGCAAGAAGGCAACCGCCGCAGGGCCACGCGCCGCCGGCGTGCGGACGGTGCAGCGTGTCGCACGGCCGGAGCCGTCGGAACTGGACAAACTGCAGGCGTTGATCGTCGCCAGCCTGGAAGACGACAAAGCCGAGCAGGTCGTCGCGCTGGACCTGGCCGGCAAGACCTCGTTCTGCGACCGCATGGTGATCGCCACCGGCATTGCCGACCGGCAGATCACCGCCATGGCGACGCATCTGGAGGACAAGCTGGAAGAAGCCGGCGTGAAACGGATCCAGATCGAGGGCTCTGGCGGATCGGACTGGGTGCTGATCGATGCCGGGGACATCGTGATCCACCTGTTCAAGCCGGAAGCACGGACGCTGTATGCGCTGGAGAAGATGTGGGGCGAGGATCTGGACGCCGCCGACGAGGCGGTAACCGCGATCTAGGGCCGGGCCGCCGGGCGAAGAGGGCACGGCTAACGAGCGTTACCTCTAGACCTACTCCCTTCAACCTAAATCCGGCGGTTGAATGTGCCTGCCCGGCCGGATCGCCAGCATTCTGCCGGTCATTATGAACAACAACGAACTCCTCCCACTTCACCCCACGGGTGCACAACCCCTGGCTGAATTCGCATGCGATCAACCTGTCCCCGTCGACACCTTCGCCGGCCGTGTCCA
>CAINEA010000997.1 GCA_903847525.1 uncultured Acetobacteraceae bacterium
CGAAAGGCCTCCCCCAATCAGGGGAGGCTTTTTTTCGCCCTCAGGGGATGCGCCACTCGCGTCAACAAACGTAGACTGGAATGCATGACGACCGAACCGTCTTACCCCACATTGGGTCGGAACCTGCTTCGTGCCTACGCCGTCATCTGCGGCATCGGCTCGGTGGCGCTGATCTTCTGGGCAAAATCGTCCGGTTTGCACGTTCCCGCGGCCTTATCGCCGGGCACCCTGTTGGCGCCGCATTCACCAGCCATTGGCATCGGTCGTGGGCTCGGTAACGGTATCGCCAATGCTTATGCCAGTGGTTTCGCTTATGGTGCGGGTAATGCCGATGGTGCCCGTGTCAGGGCCATACAGTTGGCCCTGATCGCGCTCAGCCCCATCCTGGCAGCTCTCGGGTGCTGGGCGGCCGGACTCGCCTTGCTGGATAATTCGCCGCAGCGGAATAGGATGCTCGGCTGGTTCGGCTCCGCACATCTTCTGGTCCTCCTTGCCCTGACGTTTCAGACCTTCGCCCTTGCAAGGCGACCCATGCCGGTCGCCCTGAGTGTGACCTGGAATCTGACAATCCTCTTGTGGAGCCTGGAAAGAGGCAGGCGGGCGGAGCGATCAATCCTGGGAAAACTGCCCGCAGGCATCGGACGCCACGAGCAGGAAATCCGCCAGTCCGCCGCCCAGCAGGAAAGAAACCGCCTCGCCCGTGACCTGCACGATTCCATCAAACAGCAGATCTTCGTCATCCAGACGGCCGCGGCAACGGCGCAAACGCGGTTTAACAGCGACCGCCCCGGTGCTGAAACCGCACTGGATCAGATTCGCGATTCCGCCCGCGACGCCATGACGGAAATGGAAGCGATGCTCGATCAGTTGCGCGCCGTTCCGCTCAACAACGATGGTCTGGTGGACGCCATTCGGAAGCAATGCGAAGCGCTCGAACTCAGAACGGGAGCCAAGGTGAAGTTTCAGCTCGTCGAACTCCCTCCCGCAGGCACGTTGGCCCCGGGCGCTCACGAGGCCATTCTTCGCGTGGCTCAGGAGGCGCTTGCCAACATTGGCCGCCATGCGCGCGCCAGTCACGTCACAGTCTCGCTCGATTCCTTCAGCGACCGTGTGATGCTTTGCATACGGGACGATGGCGCGGGATTCAACCAGTTTGAAGTTCAGCGCGGAATGGGTATGCGGAATATGCGGGAGCGCGCCGCAGAGTTTGGCGGCAAAATAGATATCGTCGGCAAACCGGGCAACGGCGCTCAGATCTTACTGTCGATTCCGCATGCCGAGATTCCCACTCACTATCGCGCGCCAACTTACCTCTACGCCGCCGGGCTCGTAATTATCCTGATTGCCGCTCCTCTGACATGGTCGGGAATCTGGTCGATCCTTTGGGTCCCGCCTTTCATCGTATGCGCCATCGGGCTCAAACGATGCATCGACGATTGGCGACAGGCGAAGAAATACACCGGAGCCACAGTGTGATGCAGCAACTCAAAGCCATCGACCCCCAAATGGCCTTGCGCATCTATGGCTGGGCTATGGCTCTGGCCGGAGTGGTCGTCATGGGAATGGGCCTCGCCGACTCCACCGTGTTCGGAACGCCGGTCCTCGCAGTAGTTTTCGGCACCATGCTACTGTCAGCGGGGTTCTGGTCTGGCTCACTCTCCCAGATCAATGATCAGGCCCTCCGGCGCAAGGGACTCGCCTGGTTCCTCGGAGTTCACATGCTTGTTCTGAACATTATCGGAGGTTTTCGGGAGGAAATCTGGGGGCACCTACCGAA
>CAINEA010000998.1 GCA_903847525.1 uncultured Acetobacteraceae bacterium
AGGATAGCTGTGGTACGGGTCAGCAGGTTGGCCGTGCCGCGCCCGCCCATGAACGAGCCCATGCCCTGCGTGGAGCCGATGCCCAACCCGCCGCCTTCGCTGCGCTGGATCAACACCACGCCGATCAGCGCCAGCGTGACGAACAGGTGGATGATCAGCAGGACGTTGGTCATGGATAGTCCTTAAGACGCCTCAGGGTCGGGCGCTTCATGGGTGGCATTTTGATGAAGCTTACTTCAATGGCGGGCTAATAGCGCCAGCGGCCGGTTTCGGCAAATCAGCCCCCAGCGGTGGCCTAGCGCGCCGCCTTCTCGATGTCGGCGAAGGACAGCAGGCCCATGAACTTCTTCAGCGTATCCTCGGTCACGCCGCTGCTGCCCTGCACGCGGACCAGCACCCGGTCCCCCACCATGGTGATGTAGCTGTTGTCGTCGCGGACATAGTTCACCCGGCGCCCGCCGATGACCAATGTCTTGCCCGCCGCAGCCGCCACCATGGGGTTGCCGATCACCGCGGCGAGGCCCTGCATGATCGGCGAGTCGGTCATCAGCGAGACCTCCACGCCGTCATTGTCGCGGGTGTATTTGCGCGAGGCGTTGCTGCCCATGCCGAGCATGCCGGAGCTAACGTCGCTGTCCTCGGCCTTCCAGCCGGCCGGGGCGGCGGGAAGGTACTGCTTCCATATTTCCGAGCGCGCCTGGCGCAAGAGGGCCGTTGCCGCCTCCAGGGCGGCGATGGCGGTGGCATAGTCCTTCTTGGCGTAGGCGGTCAGGCCCTCGTTCACCTGATCGGTGACGTCATCCGCTCGCACCGGGGAGGTGGCGCACAGCAGAACGGCCGCACAGAGCACCGGCAGGAGATTGGCACGCATGGAGGAACTCCCTTCGCGTTTCACGGCTATATCTTGTTCGTCAGCAATGGTTTGCGTTCCACTTCCACGGCGCCGCCCCGGGTCAGGCGGATCACGTTGACGGTCTTCGCCAGTTCCGGCGAGCCGGAATAATAGGCCGGAACCCGCCCGGTGCCGACCTTTTCCGGCCGATTCCAGTGCCCGAGGGCCAGGTAATCGGCCTCGGTCGCGTCGATCTCCGCGTCGCTGATGAGCCAGGAGGGGCGCAGCGGCACCGCACCGTCTTCCTCGTAATGGCCGTGCGCGAGCGCCACGTGCCAGCGCGCACTGCGCTGGCGCGGGGTCCGAAGCGGCACCATGTTATCGTAACTGCGATGCGGATGGCCCCAGATTTCAAGGTCATGCCCGGGGAAATGCACGGCCTGTTCATGCGTCAGGCCGATGATGTGGACATTGGGAATGTCGGCATAGCCGCCGCGGATATAGCAGGAATCCGGAGTCAGCGGGTCGTGGTTGCCGGGCAGGATCACCACCTCCATTCCGGCTTCGGCCATCAACGTACCGGCGCGTGCGAGGATCGAGGGGGGGATGCGGTTATGATCGAACACGTCGCCCACCAGCAGGGCGTAATGCGCCTGCATCGCCCGGGCCGTGGACAGCACCACGCGCAGGCCGCCGGTGCCGTCGCCGTCATAGACATCCGCGGTGAGATCGTCGTCGACATGCAGATCGGAACTGTGGACCAGCAGCACGTCATGGTCGGTCGTCAGGCTCATGCGGTCATTTCCTGCTATCGGGTTTGCCGCAAGATGACAGCGTGTCGTAGCCGGTCAACTGCCACGCAAGGGGAAAGCGACGAAAGCCATGGCGAAAATGCGGAGCAAGGCCGATCTGCCGACCAAGTTTTGTGCAAGCTGTGCCCGGCCCTTTGCCTGGCGAAAGAAATGGGCACGTGATTGGGAACAGGTGAAGTACTGCTCCGACCGCTGCCGTATGGCGGCCTCAAAGCCGGGCCAGAAAGGCCTCGGCTGATTGCCCGATTGCCTTCTTGCGCGCTTCCGGCAGCTTGTCATAGGTCCGGTAGGACTGCGCCAGCCGTGGGTTGGCGCCCAGGCGATCGCGATTGCGGACCAGGAAATCCCAGTACAGGTAATTGAACGGACAGGCTGAGGCCCCGGTTTTCGCCGCCACGTCATAGGCGCAGCCGCGGCAGTAATCGGACATCTTGTGGATGTAATTTCCGCTGGCGGCGTAGGGCTTGGAGGCCAGCTTACCGCCATCGGCGAACTGGCTCATGCCCAGCGTGTTCGGCAGTTCCACCCATTCATAGGCGTCGGCATAGACCGCGAGATACCATTCATGCACCTGACTTGGCTCTATACCCACGAGCAGCGCGAAATTGCCCGTCACCATCAGGCGCTGGATGTGATGGGCGTAGGCTTCCTCAGCGGTCTGTCGGATGCAGGCGCGCAGGCAGGCCATGTCCGTCTCACCCGACCAATAGAGATCCGGCAGGTCCCGGGTGGCGCCGAGCGCATTTTCCAGGGCATAACCCGGCATGTTCAGCCAGTAGAACCCCCGCACATATTCCCGCCATCCGATAATCTGGCGGATAAAGCCTTCCACGGCGTTCAACGGCGCCCGTCCAGCCCGGTATTCGGCCTCCGCGGCACGGCACACGGACAGCGGATCAAGCAGTCCGGCATTCAGATACAGCCCAATCACGGCATGAAACAGGAACCGCTGGCTGCGCAGCATCGCATCCTGATAGTCTCCGAATTTCGGCAGGGATTGGACCAGGAACTGCTCGAACGCCTGTTCGGCTGCTGCTTGCGTGACCGCGAACCAGAACGGTTCCAGGATGCCGAAATGCTCGCCGAACCGGTCAGCCACCAGGTCCAGAACTTCACGCGTTATCGCATCGGGTGGGAATTGCGCCGGATCCGGGAAAATCGATCCCGCTCCCGCAGGCTTGCGGTTCGCGGCGTCGAAATTCCACACCCCACCGGCCGGCTCCACACCGTCCATCAGCAGTCCGGTGCGCCGGCGCATATCGCGATAGAAGAACTCCATCCGCAATTGCTTTCGTCCTGCCGCCCAGGCAGCGAAATCCGGCAGCGGAAAGATAAACCGGTCGTCATCCAGAATATCGACCGGGACCCCAAAGGCCGCGGGCCAGCTCCGCATATCCTCCAGCACCCGCCATTCACCGGGATGAGTAACGATCACACGGCCAAGACCATGCCGCGCAAGGGCCCGGCGGGTCTCCCCGGACAGGGTGCCGGTGTTCCCGGCATCGTCCAGCCGGACATAATCAACACGCCAGCCGGCGTCCCGCAGCGCCTCGGCGAAGTGCCGCATCGCGGAAAACAGAAAGGCAATCTTCTTCTTGTGGTGGCGCACATAGGTGGCCTCCGCCGTTACCTCGGCCATCAGCACCACTGATTTTGCCGGATCCGCGGCACGCAACGCAGCCAAGGGAATGCTGAGCTGGTCACCAAGAACCAACACCAGAGCCGAAACGCCGGAGGAACAGGTCATGCCTAGTGGCTGGAGGTCTTGCCGGGGTGAATACTCACGAGATCGGCCGGCGCATGTGGGCGCGGCTGTAACCGCATCCCCTTTCGCCACAGGCGCAGTGCCTCCCAGTGAATACTGCCCATCACCTTCAAGGCCAGCAACGGGTGGCTGAGAAATGCGCGTAGCAGGGACCCGTCGGACAATTCCTGGCGTTGGCCGGTAAAGCTGGTGGTGATCATCGTCTCGCCATCGGCAATCCCCTGGATCGCGACAGACACAGCATGGCCCGGCAGCGTCACCTGAAACCGATAATTCATGTCCAGGCCGAAGAACGGCGACACATAGAATAGCTTGGGACAGTCCTGGGCGACCGCGCCATCCACGCCGTCCGCCGGCAGCAGGTAGCAATGGCGCTGGCCGAACGTGTTGTTCACCTCATAGAGCATCGCGGCCAGCCCGCCATCCGCATGATGGCAGAAATAGACGCTGATCGGATTGAAGACCATGCCGAGGATCCGGGGCATACACAGTACCCGTATGGCACCGCCGTCGATCCCGATCCCGGCTTCGGCCAGATGGAACTCGATTTGCTGGCGCAATGGGACATCGGTGCCCGAAAGATGATCCCGATCACGAAAGCCGATCACGTTGAAGCCATTATGCGAAAAGAGCCGTAATGACCGGGACAGCGCGGGGATCTCTTCCAGATCGAACAACATCTGGAAAATCCGGTAGCGCAGCGCATGAACGACCGGCCTGAAGCGCCGATGCGCGACCACGCCTGGATACAAACCGGAGGCCCAGGCCGTCATGCCGCAAACTCGATGGTCGGTGAGGCAGGCTGGATTCTCGGGCCAAGAACGATACGGCCAGACTCGCTCGCCACCGACCAGGGGCGGCGCACCCCGCCCAATGCTTCCGCGACCGCCAGCCCAGCCTGCAGCCCGTCCTCATGAAAGCCGGCGCCGAAATAAGCGCCGCAGAACCAGACATCCCGCACGCCCTGCAGCGACCACAGGCGTTGCTGGGCGGCGATCGCGGCGGCATCGAACACCGGATGTTCGTAAATCTCTCGGCGCAGGATTTTCGCCGGGTCGGGGGAAACCGGTGGGTTCAGGGTGAGATATAGTGGCGTGGTCTGGGGAATGGCCTGCAGCCGGTTCATCCAGTAGGTGACGCAGGGCAGCGCGGCGGCATCGGCGCCACGTCGGTGAACGCTTCGGGCCAAATAGTTCCAACTGGCCCAAACGGCACGGCGCGTCGGCATCAGCGCGGCATCCCCATGCAGCACGGCCAGGTTCTTCGTATAGGCGAAGGCCCCTAGCAACGATGTTTCCTCGGGCGTCGGCTGATCCAGCATCGCCAGGGCCTGATCGGCATGAGCAGCGATCACAACCTGATCGAAGTGCTCCAGGCCGCCCTGGCGATCGCGCACCTCCACTCCCTGCCCTGTCCGTCGCACGACCGCGACCTCCGTTCCCAGCCGGATGCGATCGGCATACCTCGCGGTCAGACGCTGGACATAGGCCCGGCTACCGCCGGTAACCGTCCGCCAAACCGGACGCCCGGTGAATTGCAGCAGACCGTGATTGGCACAGAATCGGATGAAGGCGCCCACCGGATAATCCCTTACCCGGCCGGCGGGCGTGGACCAGATGGCAGCGGCCATCGGCAGTAGATGGTCTTCCTGAAACGACCGGCCATAGCCGCCCGCGTCCAGATACGCCCCTAGGGTGACATCCTCGCCTAGGCGACCATTATCCGCGCTGGCCTGGCGATAGAAACGCCGCAGATCAACCAACATGGACCAGAAACGGGGTCGCAGCAGGTTTCGCTTTTGCGCGAACAACCCAAACAGATCGGTTCCGGCATATTCCAACGCGCCACCATCCATCGACACAGCGAACGACATGTCCGATGCCTGCGTCGGCACTTCCAATAACCGGAACAGCGCGGTCAGGTTCGGATAACTCGGCTCATTGTAGACGATGAAGCCGGTGTCCACAGGAACTAGCCCTTGTATGCCGGGCGCATCGACTGTGTTGCTGTGCCCGCCGAGCCGCGGCGCTGCCTCATAAACCGTCACCCGATGGCGCGCGCTCAATAGCCACGCCGCAGACATACCGGAAATGCCTGTGCCGATAACGGCAATATCGAGTTGGTCGCCGGTTTCGCCTGTCCGCACGCATGCCCCATTCACAACGGCACCGGCGACAGCCGAAGCCTTATCACTGCTTACGCAATCGGGACCGATCCGGATGTCGCCGGGAAGCCGCAGCGCAAGCGGGCGGCACCGCGATCACGAACGCGAGGCGGTAATCTTATACGCGCAACCGATCCCATCCACCGTGCCGGTCATCGCTCCGTCGGAGATCCGGCCCAGGATCACCCCGGTCATGTCACTCTGGCCCTGAAAACTGCCGTCCCGTGCGACGACTGCGGAATAGGTAGCTTTTGCGTTCTTCGGCATGTTCGCCAGATTGGGCAGCGCATATGAATAGGTGAAGGCATTGTTGACGACATCCACGGCGAAATCCGTCGGCTTTTCGCACCAGGAGCGGTCTGCCCCGGAAGCAACTCCTGTCAGCACCACGGTGCCGGTGTAGCGCCCGTCAAAGGAAACCGCCGGCTGTGCAATCGTCGCCGCAGGCTGTGGCGGCTGCGCGCAGCCCGCAAGCACCCCGGCCAACACCATCGCCGTTCGTCCCATCCGCCACACGCTGTTTGCCATCAGCTTTCCCCAGTTCTGCGCGCCGCTCAATCGGCGCCGACGAGATGCTACAGACAGCGCCGGGTCGCGGCAACGAAGCGTCCTGGCAGAATGGCGTCATATCCGCTCGTACATGACCTCGGAACCGTCCTCCGGGTTGAAGCGCGTGGCCGCCCAGGCGTTGGCACGGTCGTACCAGAGATCGAGACGGGCGTCGCCGCTCAGATTGAACCGACTGGCAGGCACTCGGTTGCCAGAGGCCAGTAAGACCGCCTCCTCCGGCCCGGGGGTAACCGTCGGACGCAACAGCTTGCCACCCTGCGGGTTGATCATCGGTCCGCTGAGTTCCTCGCGGTTCCAATGGTTTGCCACCAGTGTCCCGGGCGGCGCGACATAGCGTCCGCTCAGAGTACCCTCCACGACCAGCCCCTCCGGACCCGCCTGGGCGTTCATGCTGCGCGCCTTGCCGTCGTCGTTGGTCTTGCCGTCCGCCGCTACCAGCAGGCCACCACGCCATGTCTCGCTGGCATTATGCACGTACCGATAGACCGGAATCGGCCCAAACTTTACGAGTATTTCTACCGCGACGTCCACGCGTAGCGTGTTTCCGTCCTGACGGAAGGTGACCGTGTGCTTGCCGATTTCGCTGCCACCGCGGACGATCCGAAAAGCGAGCCCGCCACGATCGGGAACCGGCAGCCCTAGCGTTGGTGCGGCTTGCCCCGGCCGAGCCAGGCCGGAAACACAGACGGCACCCAGGCATGCCAGCAGACCCCGGCGTTCGATCCGGCCGCTTGGCTCAGATTGGATTTTCAATCTTGTACAGCCCGACATCGATGGCTCCCGCGGTAAACCCGCCTTCGCAATACGCAAGATAATACTCCCACATCCGTTTAAAGCGGGGCGAAAACCCCATGGCTTCGATCTTTGGCCACGCCGCCTGAAAGCGCCGGTTCCATTCTTTCAGCGTGCGGGCATAGCTCTGGCCGAATGTCTCTATCGTCACCAGGCGCAGACCGGCCTGATCTATCTGCCGGCGCATCTCCGCCACGCTCGGTAGCATGCCGCCAGGGAAGATATAGCGCTGAATAAAGTCGATGCTGTTTTGATAGGTCGCAAACCGATGATCGTCGATCGTGATGCCCTGCAGCACCGCGACGCCACCGGGGACCAGCCGCTCGCGCAGCGTGGCGAAATAGGTTGGCCAAAAAGCCTGGCCCACGGCTTCAAGCATTTCGATCGACACGATGCGGTCGAATTGACCGGTGGTTTCACGATAGTCCTGCAGCCGCAGATCAGTGCTCTGGTCCAATCCGACCGCGGCCACGCGCCGACGAGCGAAATCCAGTTGTGCCGGAGACAAGGTTATGCCGGTGACACGAACCTGTTCCTCCCGTGCTATCCGTTCCGCGAGCCCGCCCCAGCCACAGCCGATCTCCAGTACCCGATCGCCCGGACACAAATCCAGCAGTTGGAGAACGCGTTCCTGCTTCTCGGTCTGCGCCGCTTCGACGGTTTGATCGGGCGAGCTATAGATTGCCGAGGAATAGGTCATGCCGGCGTCGAGCCATTCGGCGTAGAACGCGTTGCCCAAATCGTAGTGGCGAGGGATGTTGCGCCGGCTGCCCTT
Source organism: uncultured Acetobacteraceae bacterium (assembly GCA_903847525.1). GTDB lineage: Bacteria > Pseudomonadota > Alphaproteobacteria > Acetobacterales > Acetobacteraceae > PALSA-911. The sequence goes on from CAINEA010000998.1 coordinate 7,711, forward strand.
GCGAGTGTTGGCTCGCATGGCATGACGCCAGCGGTTGAACAAACGCAGCGGCAGGATACCGTCGATAACCGAGCCCAACCCCTGGTCGTTCAGGGCCGCCAGTTCGATCAACGCCGGGATATCAGGGCTCGACCAATCTCCGTCCAGATACGCCTCGGCAAATCCAATATCGCCGTCCGATATTAGGCGGCGCAGGGTGCGCCAGCGATGCAGAACGATGCTCGCTGCCGGACCAGGCATTCCCTGACCAGTCTCGCTATGACCGGCGCTGTTAAATGTTAGGCACTCGCCGGAAGGAAGCTGCACGGTCAGGTTGCCGACCGAAAGCCTGGATGCAACGCGATCCAGCAAACTTCGCCGCACGGCATGACCCAGGTGCCACCGGCGACGTGCCTGCAGCGAGCCGCCAATACTACGCGCTTGGCTCATGTGCTGACCGTCGCGATACCGACGGAGCGTGTTAGATTTGGCGGATCGGCAAAGCCGGGTATGCCACCAGCAGCAGGTTCTGTCCGATCCATATTCCGATGATGTCCTTTGCGCATTCCTGCCCAGGCGATTTAACACAAGCCCGCCCGCAATTGTCTACGCGGCCGGGCTGCTTTTGGATCACCAGGTTCTCGGTTCAGCAGCGTGTGATCCACGGTGACCGGAATTGCGTATAGGATTGCATGCATGGACACTCATCACCCACAGCATCGCAACTTCGCTTCTGTTCGCCACCGTCTTTGCGGGGATCGGACCGGCGGGCCTTTCGAATTGCGGCGACAACGCAAGCGGACGGCAGGATCCTTGCGGTGCGCTCCTCAATGTCCGGCGTCATGCCCGCTGAAGCAGCAATTATGAAACCCCCGCCCACGGCAAATGAGGAAACTTTCGCCGCACTGATCCGGCGGATCTCCGACGACGCCGATCGTGCGGCTTTTGCCGAGCTGTTTACCCATTTCGCGCCGCGACTTAAATCTTATATGCGCCGGCTAGGTGCCGCGGATCCCGTCGCAGAAGATCTGGCCCAGGAAGCCATGTTTATGGTTTGGCGCAAGGCGTCGATGTTCGACCCCGCGCGCGCCGGCGCGGCTACCTGGATCTTCACGATCGCGCGCAATCTGCGCATCGACACCCTGCGCCGGGAACGTCCGACCGAGGCACTGCAAGCGGAGGACGAACGCACGGAGATCGAAACCGCACCGAGTGCTGAAGCGGAATTGATCACGGCCGAGCGGGACCGTGCAGTTCGGGTAGCCCTTGAAGTTCTGCCGCCGGAACAGGCGCAACTGGTGCAACTCGCATTCTATGAAGACAGGCCACACCGGGAGATCGAGCGCGTGCTCGGCATCCCCTTGGGTACGGTGAAATCACGTCTTCGCATGGCCATGCAGCGCCTGCGCGCTGCGCTAGAGGAAAAATTGTGAGCATGACCCATCACCCCAGCGAAGTCACTCTGCTCGCCTATGCCGCTGGCAGTCTGGATGAAGGATTGTCGGTCGTAACCGCCGCGCATATCGGAGCCTGCCGGGCCTGTCAGGATGCGGTGCGTGTGTGCGAAGCGATAGGTGGACAATTGCTGGCGACATTGCAGGGAACGGATTTGGCAGCGGACGCGTTACCCCGCGCACTCGCCCGGCTGGATACGCCGATGCCGCCCGCGCCGGTCGCGCCACGGCAAAACATCCACCGACAGATTTCACCAGCCGCGCTATCTTCCATGGGATTCACTCCGCCGCATGCATTGTCGCCGTATCGGCTGGGCAAATGGCGCTGGGTGGCCCCGGGCATCCATCACATTCTCGTTCTGCCTCGGCAGGGTGGGCATGCCGGCCTGCACCTGCTGCGCATCGCCCCGGGTACCGCGCTGCCCGAGCATGGCCATCAGGGCAACGAACTCGCCTGCATCCTGACCGGTAGCTACACGGACGAGACCGGACGTTATGGTGTCGGTGATTTGGCAGAAATGGACACCGACGATGAGCACAAGCCGATAGCAGATGCCAGCGAAGGCTGCATCTGCCTGATCGCGACCGATGCTCCGCTGCGGTTCCGCGGCCTTCTGCCGCGCCTGCTACAACCTGTCCTGGGTTTCTGAGGCAGGATCGCCGGTATGTCGGCATGCGCCCTTCGGATAACCCAGCCGGCCGAAGCTCGCATCGTTGCGCTGCTGTCGCCAGGCTCCCTGATCACCGCCCTGGCGCCGCGCGCCAGGACGCGCTTGACCACGGGGCTTGGCTATGGGCCCGGCCCTCGGCACCAACTCGATATATACTCCCCCTTTCCGAGGCCTGAAGGGGCTCCGGTGGTAGTGTTTTTCTATGGCGGTGGCTGGGAGGACGGTGATCGCGACTTCTATAAATTTGTGGGCACTGCACTCGCCGAACGAGGCATCGTCACGGTCGTACCTGATTACCGGCTGTTTCCGGAGGTGCGCTTCCCCAGTTTCCTGGAAGACGCGGCGGACGCGGTTGCCTGGGTACAGGCCGAAATCGATGCGTTCGGCGGCGACCCGAAGCGGGTCCTCCTGATGGGCCATTCCGCCGGTGCCTACATCGCCGCCATGCTGGCGCTGGATGCGACCTGGCTGTCGGGCACACGCGCCGCCGGACTGATCCCATTGCCGAGGCTACGCGGCGTGATCGGTCTGGCCGGTCCCTATGATTTCCTACCACTGCATACAGAGGTCCTGCGCGCGATCTTCGGACCGCCCGAGACCCTTTGGCAGACCCAGCCGATCCATTTCGTCTCCCCAGCCGCGCCTCCGATGCTATTGCTGCATGGCGCGCTGGATCGAACGGTGCTGCCGCGCAATTCCTCCCGTCTGGCAGCCGAGCTGCGATCGGTCGGCTGTATCGCCGAGGAAAAAGTCTATCCGATCATCGGCCACAAGCTGCTGGTGGCCGCATTGGCGTTTCCGCTGCGCTTCCTGGCGCCGGTGCTGCGCGACAGCTTGGACTTCATCCGTCACATGGAAACGCCGGCATGACCTCCCTGTTGCTCACGGTGTTGCTGGGCCTGGCCCTGGCGATGTCCTTCGCCTGGCTGTTACAGCGCCTGACCGGCAATTGCAGTTGGGTCGATGTGGTCTGGTCGTTCGCCACCGGCGCCGCCGGCGTGGTGTTCGCACTGGCGCCGATGGATGGCAGTGGACCGAACACTCGCCAGATCGCCGTTGCGGTGCTTGTGGCAGCCTGGTCGTTACGCCTGGGCGGGCATATCGCCATTCGCGCCTGGGCAGGCCAGGACGATCCACGTTATGCCGATCTGCGCCGGCAGTGGGGGGGCCAGTTCGAACGCCGATTGTTCGCCTTCCTGATGATCCAGGCACTCGTGGCCTGGGGACTTGCGCTGTCGATGCTGCTGGCCGCCCGCAACCCCGCGCCGGGCTTCCGCTGGATCGATGTCCTCGGCGTGGCAGTTCTGGTTGTGGCCGTAACCGGCGAGGCGGTAGCCGACTGGCAACTTCGCCGCTTTAAATTCGATCCCGCCAACAAGGGCCGCGTATGCGATGCCGGGCTTTGGTCCTGGTCGCGACATCCGAATTATTTCTTCGAATGGCTCAGCTGGGCCGCCTATCCGCTGTTCGCGATCGGCAGCGGATGGATTTGGGGCTGGCTGGCCCTGACCGGCCCCGCCCTGATGTTCTGGACGCTGCGCTATGCGTCCGGCGTGCCACCGCTGGAAGCGCACATGGCGCGCCGTTATGGCGACGCCTTCCGTGACTATCAGGCGCGGACGAATGCGTTCTTTCCTGGACCACCCAACTCCGCCAACCCGGCGCGCCCCTACATCGGAGACGCAAGATGAGCCTTGCCGAACAAGCCTCCCGCATGGCCGAGATCCTGCCGCTGCCAGACGCG
>CAINEA010000999.1 GCA_903847525.1 uncultured Acetobacteraceae bacterium
ACTGCCAATTGCCGTCCCCCGCCGCATTCAACTCTAACAGGATGTCGGCGCCGCGGATGTCCAGGCGATCGACCTCGATCTGGCGTTGCAGCAGGGGGAGCAGGGCCAGTTGCAGATTCAGCTGCTGCAGTATCGCCATCGACGGACGGGAGAAGCCGGCGGGATTGGATAGGGTGGCATCGGTCAGCTCGATGCTCGGATGCAGTCCCACAACCAGACGGATCGGTCCGTTGATCGCCAGCCTACGTCCGGTCGCGGCTTCCACGGCCACGACGATCCGCGGCTTGGCGTCATCGGCATCGAACGTCGCGACCAGCACGAGCACGGCCAGCACCGGCAGCAGGATTATTGCCGCGAGGACGATCAGTAGAATGCGGCGGGTAGGAATGGATGCCATCGGGCTAGCTTATCGTGTTCTGTCCGCGCCCGTCAGGCCTTAGAGCGATATCAGCCTGACTGGAATCGCGAAGCGATCTTAGGCTGATGGAATTGCTCGCAAAGTTGGGGATAGAGCGGTTTCACTCTTCGTGAAAACGCTCTAGCGCGCCCGACGGATTGGCGGACGCGTCTCGGGGATGGTGAAGCCGAGCGTGACGAAGGTTTCCCGCATATGGGGGGGCAGGTCGGCTTCCACGGTCAGCGTTCCGCCGGCAGGATGGGGAAGGCGTAAGGCGCGGGCGTGCAGGTGCAGTTGCTCGGGCAGGCCCTCAACGAACGCGCCGCCCGAGCCGTTATGGTCCGGCTTGGCGTATTTCTCGTCGCCGAGGATCGGCGCGCCGATCGCCACGCAATGCACGCGGAGCTGGTGCGTGCGCCCGGTCAGCGGCTTGAGCTCCAGCCAGGCAAGCTTGCGGGCGGCGTGGTCGAGCGTTTCGAAATCGGTGATGGCGCGCGAACCTTCCTTGTCGTCGCGCTCGGCGGGCTCGGTATGCTCGCCGCGAGGTCCGCCGACACGCTTCAGCGGCAGGTCGATACGCCCTTCGACCGGAACGGGACGGCCGGCCACCACGGCCCAGTAGGTCTTCTCCACATCGCGCGAGCGAAACGCGGAGGCCAGCTTGGCGGCGACGCCGGGGGTGCGGGCCAGCACCAGCACGCCCGATGTGTCGCGGTCGAGACGGTGCACGAGGCGCGGCCGGTGTTCGGAACCAAAGCGCAGCGCGTCCAGCATGCCGTCCAGATGACGCGTGATCCCGGGGCCGCCCTGAACCGGCAGGCCCGGCGGCTTGTTGATGACGATGATATCGTCATCGCGATAGAGCACGGATTTCTCCAGATCCTTCAGCATGCCCGGATCGGGCGGCGCCGTCGGAGCCTGAGCCTTTTTCACAGGCGCCGCCGGCAGCGGCGGCACGCGCAGCGCTTGGCCGGGAACCAGCCTGGTGGAGGTATCGGCGCGCTTGCCGTCCACCCGGATCTGGCCGGTGCGACAGAGCTTTTGCACAGCGCCCTGGGTGATCCAGGGAAAATGGCGGCGGAACCAGCGGTCCAGGCGAATGTCGGCCTCGTCCGCCGTGACGAACAGCTGAATGGGACGGGAGTGGGCAGGATCGAGTGCGGTGGTCATTCGCCACGCTCATCGCGCAATTTCTGCCAATAAGCCAGACGTTTGCTGATCTCGCGCTCAAAACCGCGGTCTTTCGGCTCGTAGAACTCCACCCGGCGCATGCCGTCGGGGAAATAGTTCTGGCCGGAAAACGCGTCTTCGGTGCCGTGGTCGTAGGCGTAGCCGGCGCCGTAACCGAGTTCCTTCATCAATTTAGTCGGGGCATTCAGGATATGGGCCGGCGGCATCAGGCTGCCAGTGGATTTCGCCGCGGCGCGGGCGGCGCCGAGCGCGGTATAAAGCGCGTTCGATTTCGGCGCGGTGCCGAGATAGACAACCGCCTGGGCGATCGCGAGTTCCCCTTCCGGGCTGCCAAGGCGTTCGTAAGTTTCCCAGGCGGCCAGGGTCTGGGTCAGGGCGTTGGGGTCGGCCATGCCGATATCCTCGGCAGCGAATCGTACCAGGCGACGCGCGATATAGCGCGGATCCTCGCCGCCGTTCAGCATGCGGGCGAACCAATACAGGGCAGCGTTCGGGTCCGATCCCCGCAGCGACTTATGCAGCGCCGAGATCAAGTTATAGTGTTCCTCCCGGTCCTTGTCGTACAGCGCGGCGCGGCGCGCGAGCAGGGAGGACAGTTCGGCGGCAT
>CAINEA010001000.1 GCA_903847525.1 uncultured Acetobacteraceae bacterium
GGTGTCGAAATCCTTCAGGTCCAGGAAGTGGCGCGGGCCAGCCTCCCTTTCGGAAGACCGGGCCTTTGTCGAATCAACACCGCGGAGGGAAGCGCTCACGGCTGACCTGCCACCTTCGCCGCCGCCTTGCGCAGCATCGCCACACCCTGGTCGAGGTCGGAATCGGTGACCACCAGCGGCGGTGCCAGACGCAGCACGTTGTCGCCGGCGGTGATGGTCATCAGCCCTTCGGCGGTGCAGGCGGCCTGCATGGCACCGGGCGGGTTCACGCATTTGAGGCCCTGGAGCAGCCCCATGCCGCGCGCATCCACGAACACCGAGGGGAATTCCTTGGCGATGGCGTTGGTGGCTTCGCGGAGTTTGCGGCCCTTACGTTCCACATCCTCGATAAAGCCGGGGGCCAGGATCACGTCCAGTACGGCATTGCCCGCGGTGCAGGCCAGTGGATTGCCGCCATAGGTGGTGCCGTGCGTGCCGGGGACCAGCGCCTTGGCGAATTTTTCCTTTGCCAGCACGGCACCGAGGGGGAAGCCGCCGCCGATGCCCTTCGCGGATGACATGACGTCGGGGGTGATGCCGGCCCATTCATGGGCGAACAGTTTGCCGGTTCGGCCCATGCCGGACTGGACCTCATCCATGCCGAAGATGATGCCGTATTCATCGCAGACGGCGCGCAGATCGCGCAGGAACTGCATGTCGGCGGGACGGACGCCGCCTTCGCCCTGGATCGGCTCGACGATGATGCCGCAGGTCTTGGGGCCGATCATGTCGCGGACGGCGTTCATGTTGTTCAATGGCACGTGGTCGAACCCGCCGGGCACCGGCCCGAATCCCCTGCGGTAGTTTGCGTTGCTGCCCGCCGCCAAGGTGCCCAGCGTACGGCCGTGGAATGCGCCTTCGAAACAGATGATCCGCGAGCGTTCCTCCCGCCCAGTGGCCGACATGGCTTTGCGCATCATTTTGATCATGCCCTCGTTCGCCTCGGCGCCCGAATTGCAGAAAAAGACGCTGTCGGCGAAGGAATTGGCGACCAGGCGAGCGGCCAGCTTCTCGGCACCGGGAATCCGGTACAAATTGGATACGTGCATCAGCTTGGCCGCCTGGGCGGCGATTTCACCGGCCAGGTGCTTATGGCCGTGGCCCAGGGAAGCCGTGGCGATGCCGGATCCGAAATCGAGGAATCGTCGACCGTCCACCGTCCACAGCCAGGCGCCTTCGCCCCGCTCAAAAGCGAGGTCAGCACGTGCGTAGTTCGGTAGCAGAGCGGGGATCATGACCTTCTCGAAACCTCGGGTTCTTTGTTCCGGCGGATCACCTGGGCGCACGATCGCGGACAGGTCCGGCGGAAGCGGAAATTCTTGGCTGCGAAGCGTCCGTAAGTCAAACAGACATAAGATGATATTTGAGCAACGCCGATCTGCATCGCGGTTTCCATCGCGCCGGCCGCATGGGATACTCCTTCATGGCTTCCAGGCGCGGCGCGAATTCGGACGATGACAGTGACACGGGCGCACCGCCCGATCGCGACGAATTGCGCGCAGCGGCCCTGTCGTATCTGGCACGCTACGCGTCAACACAGGTCGCGCTCACCCGGGTATTGGACAAGCGCATCGATACCTGGGCCCGCAAGGTGGGCTCGCGATATGAAATCGGCGAGCAGGACAGAGCAACGGTGACCGCTGCCGTCACGGCCGCAAAGGCTCTGGCGCGCGAGGTGGTGGTGAGCATGGCAAAGGTCGGCGCGGTGGACGATCTGGCCTTCGCGGAAACGCGGGCTAGCAGCCTTCGCCGCGCCGGACGGTCGCATCGCGGGGTGGTGGCGGCGCTGGCGGCCAAGGGTATCGATCCCGGCACGGCGCGCGATGTCTTGGAGAACGAAGCGGTCGGCGGACCCACAGCGGAGCTGACTGCGGCAGTGCGTCTGGCGCGCAAGCGCCGGATCGGCCCGTTTCGTGCCGGTGAAGCACCCGATCCGCCGGCACGCATGAAGGAACTGGCAATCCTGGCGCGGGCAGGATTTGCCCAGCCCGTGGCTCACCGGGCGCTGGAGATGGAGCGAGCGGAAGCGGAGGAACTGCTGTCCGCGCCGCCGGCCCAGCCGGCTGCGGCCGACGGCTAAGGTCTTGCCGTACATTTCGCCCGGCCCTTAACGGGGCCTTTCGCGGATGCAGCATTTACCCCAGAGTGCCCGTCAGCTATTTTCGCATTCCCGATACGGAGGCCGCATGGCCAGCCGGCGTGCCGCCAGGGTTCGAATTGTCTTTCCAGGGTTGATCGCCGCCAATTTCTTGGCCTGGGCGTGGGCCTGGTCGGCGTTCGCCGGACAACCGGCGTTGCTGGGCACCGCTTTGCTCGCCTGGGTATTCGGACTGCGCCATGCGGTCGACCCCGACCACATTGCCGCCATCGACAATGTGGTGCGCACCCAGATGCAAAGCAGCCCGCCCGCCTCCCGGCACAAGGCAATGCTGGTGGGACTGTATTTTTCCCTTGGACACTCCACCGTGGTTGTACTGGCCTCGATCGTTGTCGCTGTTTCCGCTTCGGCCATGCGGGAACAACTGGAAGCGGTGAAGGACCTTGTCGGACTGGTCGGCACGACCATCTCGTCCGGGTTCCTGATCGCGATCGCCCTGGCCAACCTGGTGATGCTGCGAGGCATCTGGCGCAGCTTTCACCGTGTGCGCGCCGGGATGGTGGGTGGCGGAACAGAGCTTTGGACGGACGCCGATTTCCTGATCGGCGGCGGTCTGCTCGCGCGTATATTCGGTCCGGCTTTGCGGGCCGTGCGCAAACCCTGGCACATGTATCCCGTGGGCTTCCTGTTCGGGCTGGGGTTCGATACCGCCACCGAGATCGGGCTGCTCGGGATCGCCGCCACGCAGGCGGCGCAAGGCATGTCGTCCTGGGAGGTGCTGGTATTTCCTGCCCTGTTCACCGCGGGCATGGCGTTGGTGGACACCGCCGACAGCGTGTTGATGGTAGGCGCCTATGGCTGGGCCTTCGTGAACCCGATGCGCAAGCTGTGGTACAACCTGACCATTACCGCGGCCTCGGTGATCGTCGCGTTGCTGATCGGCGGGCTGGAAGCGCTGAGCCTGATCGCCGGGCATCTGCATCTGAACGGCTGGGTCTGGCGCGCCGCAACGGCGCTGA
>CAINEA010001001.1 GCA_903847525.1 uncultured Acetobacteraceae bacterium
CCGGCCCAACGCCCACGGTTGCCACGCTGCTGCCGGCCACAACATGGTTCCTCATGACCAACGAGGCGGCGCCTGCGCGCCGGTTCATCAACGCTGGCGTTCCCGTGGCGCTGGGAACGGACTTCAACCCGGGCACCTCGCCCACGCCAAACCTTCCGCTGGTGATGACCATCGCGTGCCTGGAGATGAAGCTCTCACCAGCTGAGGCATTGGCCGCCGTGACAATCAACGCGGCGTTCGCCGCCGGCGTTGGCGCGGAGGCGGGCTCGCTTGAGCCGGGCAAGCTTGCCGATGTGGTGATCTGGCGGGCCACCGGTGTGGGCCAGCTTCCCTACTGGGTGGGCGCGGATCTTGTGGACGTGGTGGTCAAGCGCGGCCGCGTGGTCCACCGCCGCTCCGCGTAGCGAGGGTCTCAGCCCGCGAGGGCCAGCACCAGCAGCACCTGCGCGGCGTGGTACGTGGTGATCACGGCCAGCCTGCGCATCACAGCCTGGCGCTGCGTTTTTGCAGCCGGCGCTGCAAAACGGTCCCAGCCCAGCGTTGCGTCTGACGTCACAAACAGCCAGGCGCCGATGGCCGCCAGCGGGAGCTCCGCGCGCGTTGCGCTGATCGCCTCGGGCGGGCTCAGCCATTTCGTCATCGACGAGGATGTCGATCGCGCCTTCATAGACGCGATGCGCGACCGTCACATCGACAAGGTCGCCGAATTGGGTGAGGCAATCTTTCAGTCGGGTACGTCCGAGATCAAAAATTGGGTGCCGGTTGCCGGCGCGATGGCCGAACTGGGCTATCCGCTGGAGATCGTCGATTACGTGCCCTGTTACCGTTCGATTGCAGGCACGGGCAATGCGATGGGTTTCGTTTATTGGAAACCGCCCGTCTAAACGTCACACGCAATCGTGTAACTGGCACGGTTGCAGGTTTTCTTCACCGCGCGCTAAATCGCGCCAAGCTTCGCCGTTCAGAAAAGGAATCTCCATGAGAGGAATCGCCCGCGCCCTGCTTGGCGCCGCCACCCTGGCAACGCTTGCCGCCTGTAGCAGCATGACGCCGATCGGCCCCGCGCCCAATTATGCAGCCGTCATCGCCGCCCCGGACCGCACCGAAGCCGACCGCAAGAATGACGACCGGCGGGAGCCTGTGAAACTGCTCGCCTTCACCGGCGTGCGCTCAGGCATGAAGGTTCTCGATATGGCGGCAGGCGCCGGCTACAGCACCGAGATCATGGCGCGCGGCGCGAATCCCGGCACGGTCTATGCGCAGAACCCGCCCGGCATGCCGCAAAAACCGATCGACGCCTTGACCGAGCGGATGAAAAGTCCGGCGATGAAACATGCCGTCATGATCGAGCGGTCGTTCGAGTCCCCCGCTCCCGCCGACACGCATGACCTCGACCTCATCACCTTCTTCTTCGGCTATCACGACACGACCTACCTGCCGGTCGATCGCATGAAGATGGACAAGGCGATGTTCGATGCGCTGAAGCCGGGCGGCACCGTGGTCATTGCCGACTACGCCGCGTCGATTGCCGACGGCACCTCGGTCGGCAAGAAATATCACCGCATCGGCGAGGAAGCCTTGAAGCGTGAAATGCTGGCGGCGGGATTCAAGTTCGTCGATGAGGGCATGTTCCTGCGCAATCCCAAGGACACGCATGACTTCGTCGTCTTCAATCCGAAGATTCCGATCGATATCTTCGTGGTGAAATTCCAGAAGCCTTAAGCGAACAGCAAAGCCGCAACACAAAACCCCGCTTCGATGAAGCGGGGTTTTTCTTTTGGGGTGAGCAACCCTCACCCTCCCGCGCGGAGCGCGGGCCCCTCCCTCCCGTTTCACGGGTGAGGGGTTGAAGACAGAGCGATGTAAAAGTCCCCTCGCCCGCTTGGCGGGAGAGGGAGGGACCCGTCGCGTAGCGATGGGACGGTGAGGGCTCTAGCCTCGTCCTTCGTTCAGACACAGCACCGTCACGCCGCACCCGTCCGGCCCGGTCAGACGGAACTCGTCATGAACCGTGTCACGCCGAATCGGCGAAGGCACCAAGCCCTTGGCGGTACAGTCGCGATGCGCAGTGTCGATATTATCGACCATCAGATCGAACGGTGCTTCGCCGCCGGCGCGGGACGGCCGGCGCGCGGTCGGGGTCACCACGAGATGGGTGCCGCCGCGCAATTCCAGCACGGCATACGCCTCGTCGCAGGCAATGAGTTTGAGGCCGAGCCGTTCGAGCCATTGCGCCGTCGCCGCCACATCGGGCGCGGCGAAGAATACATGGCCGATGGCGATGGCCGGTTGTTGGTCCCTACCGTCCGCCATGATGCCGCTTAGCGTTCCACCACAAGACGATTGCGCTGCGTGCCCAGCAGGTCGATCTCGGCTTCGACGATGTCGCCGGCGAGGATGAACTGGCCGGTCTGAAGCCCGATGCCGTTCGGCGTGCCGGTCGAGATCACGTCGCCGGGTTCCAGC
>CAINEA010001002.1 GCA_903847525.1 uncultured Acetobacteraceae bacterium
ATACAGACGTCGTCCCAAACTGATACGAACTGCCATTAGCCTCAATAAAACCGCTGCCAGACAAGGTAACCTGCGCACTCGTGCCGTCAGCCGATACGGAATTCACCGTCACGCCGGTAAGGATCGGCACGATCTCGATCGGGAATGCACCTGCCGAGAAATTGGTCTTAACGCCGTTTACCAGGCTGTAGATGCTGACATCGCCGGTTGCCGCCTGGGTCGGGACGATAAAGAAGGCCTTGCCGTTGCTCTTGTTGTATTGGGTCGCGGCAACATCGGCGGTCGATTTCACGCCGGCCGTGTTGATCACCGGGAAGATCATATGCGCGGTGCTGGGGTCGAACGGCACCGCAATCCCGATCAACTGGCCGGGGTTGGCGGATGGCTCCTGGGTGATGGCCGGGATGCCGGACGCGGCTTTCACGTCGCTGGCGGGCCGGATCGAGAAATCGAGTACGATCGGCGAGGCAAGCGCGTTGCCCGACAGGTCGGCGATGATCGAAGGATCGATCGTCAGCTTGAATTTTCCGGCCGGCAGCGCATCGGCGAGCAGGATTGTCAGCACCTGGCCGAAGCTGCGTGTGGTGAGGGTGACCGGGGTGCTGGTGTCGTCCGCCGTGCCGAACACGCCATCCGCCCCGGCGCCGGCCAGGGTGATGCCGGAGGCTGCCAGCTTGCTGGTGTCCAGCGGCTTGTTGAACGTGACCTGGACCGACTTCACGTAGTACAGGCTGGCGTTCTCGGCGATGCTGGCCACGGTCACGACCGGCGGGAAGGTGTCCTTCACCACGTTCAATGTCACGAGGTTGGACAGCGTGGTGTTGCCGCCGGTGTCCGTGGCCTGCACCTGGATCGTCATGGTCGAGCCGCCGCTGGCGATCGTCGGCACCTGGGCGGAGAAATCGAACGGGTAGGACGGATCGTTGGCGACAACCTTGCCGTTCACCAGCAGTTGGACATTGCGGACCTGCACGTCGTCGGTCACGGTCGGGGCGATCTGGACGACGCTGCCCTCGATCACCTGCACGCCGGCGGTTTTCGTATCTACGTCGATCGCGTTGACGTTGATCGTGACCTTGGGCGCCACGCCCTTGGTGTCCAGCCCGATATAGTTGACGATCTGCAGCCCGCCAGTGCCGTCGGCGACGAAGGCGAGGCCATTGGCGATGGCGAGACCGTAGGCGGCGGCCGGCAGTTTGATCCGGGTGACGAATCCGCTGGTCTTGTTCGGGTTCGAGACGTCGATCACATCGAGGACGTTGTTCAGCCCCGGGGTGGGTGGCCCCTGCTGCAGCGTCTGGACGGCGACCGCGAGGCCCGAGCCGTTCAGCGCCATTTCGGCGCCGGCCATGCTGTTCAGGTCCACGCCCTCGATTGGCGTCAGCGCATCGAGATTGCTGATATCGACGGTCTGGTAGCCGCCGGAGGCGTTGCCGTTGGCGGCAGGGATAAAGGCGACGCCGTCGCCGATGGTCACCTTGCCGTTGCCGGCGGACAGTGTGAGGGAGCCGCGGGCGGTCAGCAAGCTGCCGGTGATCGTGATGGCGTGCAGCGTGTTCGCGGCATCCATCGTCAGCAGGGTGGTCCCGCTGAGTGCCAGGCCGGTGATGGTGGTGCCGCCGGAGGTGCTGAGGTCCAAAGTGTTGAGCACGGTCTCCGTCGCCAGATCGACCATCGCGATGCTGGTGCCCTCGGCGACATAGGCGACGCCATCGCTGACCTTGACCGCCACGACCGGATTCGGAAACGCGATGTCGGTCAGTAATGTCGGCGCCGAGGGGGTGGAAATATCGACGATGTGCAGGCCGGCATCGCTTCCGGCGACGGCGGCGATCTGTGTGGTGGCGTCAACAGCAACATCGACGTTGTTGCCAGAAAGGTCGAGTTGCGACAGCGCGATTGGCTTGGTTGGATTGGACACATCAACGGTGGCAAGACCGCCGCTGCCGGTCGCGACGAATGCGGTGAGCTTGCTCGCATCGCTCGTGGAGCCTGTCACCGCCACGGCCTGCGCGTTGCCATTCAGCGCGGCAGCAGACACCAGTCCGGTCGGAAAACCGACGCCACCAAGGGGATCGATCCCTAATTTAATCGATGTGAAGTCATCAATACCATCACCATTCGTATCGCGTTTGTAGGGATTCGTTCCAATAACATCCTCGCCAAAATTCGTAATGCCGTCCTTATCATAGTCGCCCGAAACGATGGGTACGAGTGCGACTTTTGGCAATACAGTTTGCTGGCCAGCCGGTGCCGATACAAAGTCTACAGACGCGCCTGTTCCATTAAAGCTATCGTAAAATGAAACCTGAAGTAATTTAGAATCTGGTAGAACTATGGACTGCGCCTGCCCAATTTTACCACGTATGATCGCTTCACCTCCATCTGTAATTGCATAGTAAATCTGCGAATTTTGGTTAGAATCTCCTTTTCCGGCCGTGTATTTATTTCCATCTGCATCATAAAAAACATCCTTGCCGTCTATATTAGGCCGTGTGGACGGATTTAACCAGCATTAGCCCGCACGCAAAACTGATGATTGCTGAATAGCTGATGTCGGTTTTCTCGCAGCGGAGGGCCACGCGTTTGAAGCGTTTGAGCTTTC
>CAINEA010001003.1 GCA_903847525.1 uncultured Acetobacteraceae bacterium
ACATTTCCCCCCTCTCCCCCGGTACGGTCCATTTGGTCCGCACCGGCATGCCGAAAGGCGCACCAGCGCTCCCCGCGCATCTGGCCGCCTTGCGCGACCATATCCGCCCGCCCCGCTTCGGCGTGCTGGCCTTCGGCGATCCACGGATCGACACGCATCTGCCCGGCGGCGGGCTGGCGCTTGGCCAGTTGCATGAAATCGGCGGCATCGGCGTGGACACCGAAACCGGCGCCCTGCCGGCCGGCTTTGCCGCTTCCCTGGCCGGACGGATCGGCGGCAATCAGCCGGTCTTCTGGATCGCCCCGCGCCCCGATCTGTATCCGCACGGCCTGACCGGCTTCGGCCTGGACCCGGGTCGGCTGGTGCTGGTCCGCCCGGACGATAGCGACGCCACCCTGGCCGCCATGGAAATCGCCTTGCGCGAAGGCGGCGCCGGCGTGGTGATCGGGGAGGTGGAAACGCTCGACCGCGTCGCCTCCCGCCGCCTGGCCCTGGCCTGCTCAATCCACGGCACCACCTGCCTGGCGCTGCGCCGCTGGCCGTACGGGCGGCGTGGCGAGGACCGCGACACCAGCCTGGCCGCCACGCGCTGGCGGCTGGGGTCGGTTCCCAGCGAACGGAATGCCAAGGAACCCGGCCCTCCGCGCTGGCTACTGGCGCTCACCCAGGCCCGCGGCGGGCGACCCGGAGAATGGATTGTTGAAGCAGGAGACTTTGCACAAGCAGGAGGTTGGGACGATGCGACGTATCCTGTCCGTGTGGTTGCCCTACTGGCCGATCCTGCGGCTACGCCAGGACGCCTCGCCGGATAGGCCACCCGTCACTGTAGAAACCACCCGCGGCGTCCGGCGCCTGGCCGCCATCGGGCCGGATGCCGCGGCGCAAGGGCTGAGCATCGGCCAGCCCTTGGCCGATGCCCGCGCCCTCTGCCCCGGCCTGGTCGCCCATGAAACCGACCCCGGCGCCGATGCCGCGGCATTGATCCGCATCGCCGCCTGGTGCGAACGCTACACGCCGCTCGCCGCCGCCGATCTGCCGGAGACCACCAGCGAGCATGGCCTGTGGCTGGATATCACCGGCTGCGCCCATCTGTTCGATGGGGAGGAACAGGCCCTGGCCGAGGACCTGCGAACCCGCCTCACCCGCAATGGCCTGCTCGCCCGATGCGCCGTCGCCGGCACGCCTGGGGCGGCCTGGGCCTTGTCGCGCGCCGTCACCACCGGGCCTTGCACGCTGCTTCCGTTCGGCCGGGAACGCCACGCGCTGGCCCTGCTGCCGATCGCGCTGCTGCGGCTCGACCCGAAAACCATCGCCGGGCTGCGCCGCCTCGGCCTGCGCCAGATCGGCGATCTGGCGCGCATCCCCCGCGGCGAGATCACCGCCCGCTTCGGCCCGCAGCCGTTGCTGCGCCTGGACCAGGCACTCGGCACTGCGGAGGAAGCCATCGCCTGGCCCCGCCCTCCGGCGCCCTTCACCGAGCGGCTGGATTTCCCCGAACCGATCGGCACGCCGGAAGACCTTGCCCGTGCGCTCGATACCCTCACGCCCCGGCTCTGCACCCGCCTCGCCGACCAGGATCAGGGTGCGCACCGCATCGCCGCGCAGTTCTTCCGTGTGGACAACAATATCCAGCAGATCGCTGTCGCCACCGCTCTGCCCTCGCACGATGCCGCCTACCTGGCCAAATTGTTGCGCGCGCAACTGGAAACCATCGACCCCGACTTCGGCATCGAGGCCATCCTGCTGCACGCCGAGGAAACCGCCGGCCTGGACACGCCGCAAACCGGCTTTGCCGATATCGCCGCCAGCCAGGAAGCGTCTCGCCTTTCCACCGCCATCGACCGCCTTGCCAACCGGCTCGGCCAGGGTCGCGTCTGGCGCGTGGCGCCGCACGCCAGCCATGTGCCGGAACGGGCGGTGCAGAAGACCCCGCCGCTGCAAAGTCAACCTTCCTGGGTCACCGATCCCTCCGCCCCGCGCCCGATCCGCCTGCTGCGCACGCCCGAACCGGTCGAGGTCACCGCCCCCGTGCCCGATGACCCGCCCATCCTGTTCCACTGGCGCCGCCGCCTGCACCGCGTCCGCGCCGCCGCCGGTCCCGAACGCATCGCCGCGGAATGGTGGCGAAAACCAGCCCGCGACAGCGATGCCGTGCCGGAAAGCGACCGCATCCGCGACTACTACCGGGTGGAGGATACCGACGGCGCCCGCTTCTGGCTGTTCCGCACCGGCCAGCACGGCGGCAGCCGAACCCCGCGCTGGTACCTGCACGGGCTGTTTGCCTGAAAACGTGGGCAAAAGACCATGCGCGGTGTATAAAGATGCATCTGCTCTGATATGGCAAGGATGGCAAGGGCTCTACATGAACGGTGGACTCAATACATTGGTTTGTATGCT
>CAINEA010001004.1 GCA_903847525.1 uncultured Acetobacteraceae bacterium
ACAGGCCGATGACAGTGATTGCAATTGACTGCGCGTCCAGGCCGCGCCGCGCGTGCAAGGGGATCGCGATCGCATGCTCCCCCTCGGCGAAGGCCATTCCATATTTCGCCGGCTGGCCCATCGTGGCCATGTCGCCCACCAGCGGGCGGGCGCCACCGATATTGGTCAGCACCAGCCGCAGCGCGCGGCCGATGCAGGCATTGGCACGGTTGCCGGGGCCGAGGCAGTTGGTCCCGGCATTCATCTCCAGCGCCGTCACCGCCGGGCCATGCACCAGCACGGCGGCGGTGGGCGTGCCGGTGGTGGTCTGGATGCCCAGCAGGTTGAACTCCGGCTCAAGCGTCGCGATCGCCGCTTCCAGCACGACCGGGAATTCGGCCGGCCGGCAGCCGGCGATCACGCAGCAATAGGCCACCGCCGCCGCGGTGATTTCCCCGAACAGCGGCGGCATGAAGCCGAAGGACAGATCGCGATCGCGCCCCGCCAGCATCGCCGCCAGGCGCGCCTCGGTCGGCACCACCGCGGGCAGGCCATCCGCCAGTTCCTCCGCGAGCAGTGCCCCCTGCGCCGCGTCCCAATTCGCATCGCCGGCGAACAGCGGCGCCTCCCGGTCACCGACCTGAAGAAAGTGCCGGTTCATCCCGCCGCGGGTGGTTTCACGCGGATGGAGATGGCCGCCGTCCCGCCGAACGAGGGGATCCAAGCCGAATGCTTGCCTGCACCGCCCGCGACGGCCACGTGAATATCCTCCGGCGTCGGCGCCACCTTGTAGGCATCGTTCTCCGGAAAATGCCCGGCTTCCTCGTAGATGCGCCGGTTCTCCACGGAGACCTGTGACAGCGGAACGCACGCCGTGTCATAGAGGAATTGCTGGATCTGTTCGACCGTCCAGTTGTCACGGGCAAGGGTCGCCGCGTGCTCCGGCCCGAGGATGATAAAATAGGGGCCCTTCGCATAGATCGTGTTCGCAGCCGGGGAGGCGATGGCACCGGCAAAGGTGGTCAGCAGGCCCTGGCCTGTCGTGCTGCCATGGTCGTTAAGATTGTGATTCGGCTCCGCCGACATCACCGTCACCACGCTCTCCTCGGCACGGAAGCCCTGGCGCACGTGATACGGCGCGAACGGGCTTTCCTCCTCGTTCTCCCCGAAGCAGAAGGTATACTTGGCGGGCGAGCCGAAGGTGGACCGGTCCATGATCGCAGGCTTCGCCCCGCCGACATTGTTCAGCACCAGTTGCAGCGCCCGGCCGATGGCCGCGTTCGCCCGCCAGCCCTGGCCGAAACAATTGGTGCCGCAATTGATGTTCAGCGCCTGCCGCAACGGGCCGTTCACCATCACCATGGGCGCGCAGGAATGCGTCGTGGCCAGCGATCCATGCAGGTTGTAATCCGCCACCAGCACGCCGCGCAGCGCTGCCAGCACCACGGGAAAATAGGCCGGACGGCACCCCGCCATCACGGCATTCGCCGCCAGGCTTTGCAGCGTGGGTATCAACTGCCGGGGCGTGATGGCCGCGAACGGCTCGTTGTCGCCGCGTGCGCCATCCATCATCCGCGCCACCGCGGCTTCGCTCGGCACCACCGTGGGCAGGCCATCCGTCCAGCCCTGTGCCTCGACAAAGTCGGCCCAGGCATCCGCGTCCATTTCCGGGATGTCGAGAGTTTCGGTTTCCGCCGTGTCGGACATCGTGCCTCCTTCTGACGCAAAGGGCCGCGGACGATGCCGCGGCCCTGCTTCGCCTCGAAAGGGAAAACTACCCCTTCATCTCCAGCTTCAGGCCCTCAAAGGCGGCGTTGATCCGTTCTTCGAGCTCCGTGACATTCAGCCCGCCGACGGGATGCTTCACCACAATCAGATGCGGTTCAAGCTTCCGCGCCTTGGCCTGTGCCATGACCAGCGGCCGAAACGTCTCGGTGGCGATCACCACGCCGGCCAGGCCAAGCTTCCGTAGTTCGATGCTGTCGTGGAAACTCCACGATGAGCAGGAGCCTCAATCGCCAAGGGCGAGAAGGGCGATGCGGTATTTGCGCGCCACCTCATTGATCATCTCCGGCGGCGCCGGCTGGCTGGCGCTGCTCTTGGCGATGTAGTCGATATTGTCCACGCGGCGGATGGAGGAGAGCCGGTCGCGCACGCCCTCCAGCAATTCCTTGGCGTTGGGCTTGTTGTTGGAAAACAGGATGATGGGATCGTTGGCCCAGTCGACAGGCCCGGCCGTGGCCGTTCCCTCGCTTTGTGGCGCTATCCCGAAGCTGGGATTCACGATGCGCATGGCGTGTCCTTCTCCCTAACGGCGATCATCACACTCCTAACCGGCGGCCTTGCCAAGAGGCGATAGCAGGTCCCGCGCCGCCAACGCGGCCTGCCGCCCCTCCATCATCGCGCCGGCGACGGTGCGGGATCCGCCGGCGCGGGCGTCCCCGGCGGCGAACAGCCCAGGCAGGCTGCATCGCAGTGCCGAACCGGTTACCAGCCTTCCGTCCGCATCGCGCGCCAGGATCGGCGCGAAGCCGAGCGCGGGATGGCGCGCGGTCTGCACAAAAACAGCACGGGTGGCGAGGCGTAGCGGCGCCCCGCCATCGTCCGGCTGCACCAGAACAGCCTCCAGTCCGGTGGCACCCTGCAGCCCCGTGATGCGGCCGCGCAAAACGATGACGCGGCCGGTGGCGGTCGGCGCGGCACCGCCCTGGGTGACCAGCGTGACCTCCGACGCGATTTCTGCCAGCTCCTGCGCTTCCGCGACGGCCCAGCGGTCGATACCGACGACCACCACCGGCTGGCCGCCATACAGCGGGCCGTCACAGGCGGCGCAATGCGACAGGCCACGGCCGTCGAAATCCGCCTCGCCGTCGATGCCCAATGTGCCCGGTGCCAACCCGACTGCCAGGATCACAGCCCTGGCGTCATGCGTCCCATCGTCCGTACTGACGCGCCAGTTGCCGTCTTCAGCGGCAAGACCCGTCACCTCTGCGACGCCGAGCTCCGCGCCGGCGGTTATCGCCGCATCCAGCAGCCCGGCCGCAACGTCAGGGCCTGCTGGCGCTCCGTCCACGTCCTGCAGCGGACCCAGGTTCATCAATTCGCCGCCGCCGCCCATGCGGTCCAGCACCAGGCAGGACAGGCCAGCGTCTGCCGCCGCGGCTGCCGCGCTGAGTCCCGCGGCGCCACCGCCGATGACCACCACATCCCATTTCGCCATGCCGCTCATTCCTTCTGGTCAGGCGCGTGCACGAAACCGAACACCCCGGCCGGATCCCTGCCTGCGCGACGCAGATCGCCCCGCCGCACGGTTATGCCGCGCCGGTCGAAGTAGTCCAGCACCTGGATCGCCAATTGCCGCCCATTGCCCAGCCGGTCGCGGAACTGCGCGGCGGTGAACCCGTCATCCGGCAATTCAGCGGACAGCTCGTGTGCCTCCACCGCCATCGCGATCGCCGCGCCGCGCAGGAAAAAGCGGTCCGGCGCGAGCTCCACGATCAGGCCGAGACGGGATAATGCCTTGCACGCACGGCGCAGCCTGGTCTCCGGCGCACCGATCGTGGCCGCGGCCTCCCGCAACAGTGGCGGCCGATAGGGCGCGGCGGCCAACAGCGGTTGCAGTTCCCGCCAAAACCGCGCCTCCTCTCCGGCCAGAACAACCTGGTGCGTGGGCGCGCGCAGCAGATGCCCATCCGCCGCCAAATCGTCCGAGGCAAGGAGATGCGCGAGCAGGGCGGCAAACGCGTCGCGCGCCAACCGGGTCGGCATGGCCAGGCGCAGCGCCTCGCCGCTGATCCCAGGCGTCGCTGGATTGGACGCGTGGAATCCCGCGAGCACCTGCGCCACTTGCTGCGTAAGCAAGCCGAAAGCTGCCGTCGTGGCCATATACAGGCCCAGCGGCACGGCATCCGGCAGGCGTGATGCCAGCCCCGGCTCGGTCAGCCCCCAATCCTCCATCAGCGCCTCGCGGGAGATCAGAAACGGCGGCTGGGCCAGCCACCCGCGCAGCGCCTTCGCGGGATCTTCCGCCGCCAACGCATCCAGCGCGGCCAAGCGCGCGGGAGCACGCCGCTGCTGTCGCGGCGGTCGCGGGTCCAGCGCGCGCGCCCCGGCGATGGTGCGGCTGGCAGCGGCGTCGCGCAGCACCAGCCGGTCCCCATGGCGCAGGGGCAGGGGATGATCCAGCACCAGATGCGCCAGACCCGTTTCACCGGGAGGAAGCGATTTCGGGGCCAGCATCATCACCCGCGCCGCCATTTGTCCGGCGCCATGATGCAGCAGCACGGGCGTCATGTGCTTCATGGCGGCGCGCTCGCTTTCCAGCAGGCGCAGCGTGACATCGCAGCGTGACGTCGTCGCCTTCCCCGCCGGGTCCGTCACCCAATCGCCACGGCCGATCGCATCCTTGTGGATGCCGGGGCCGATGAGATTAAGCGCGCAGCGCTCGCCGGCCGTGGCCTGGTCCACCTCCTGGTTCGCGGCATGGATGCCGCGCACGCGCGCCCGCAGCCCGGAAGGCAGGATCTGCACGGACTCACCCGCGCGCAGCGTGCCCGCAACGACCGAACCGGTAACCACGGTGCCCACCCCGGCCAGGCTGAAGCTGCGATCCACGGCAAGGCGGAAACGATAGCCATCGGCATGATCGGGCGCGACGTGGTCCGTCGCGGCGGCCAGCAGATGCGTGCGCAGTGCGGCAATGCCGGCGCCGCTCGTGGCCGAGACGGGGAATATCGCCGCGCGCGCCAGCTGGGTGCCCTCCAGCAACGCGGCGATTTGCAACTCCACCTCAATCGCGCGTTCGCCATCCACCAGATCTGTCTTGGTCAGGGCCACCACGCCGCGCGAGATGCCGAGCAGCGACAGGATCTGCAAGTGTTCCCGGGTCTGCGGCATCACGCCATCGTCGGCAGCGACCACCAGCAGCGCCATCCCGATGCTCGATGCACCGGCGATCATCGTGTGGACCAGTCGCTCATGCCCAGGCACATCCACGAAGCCGAGCATGCCACCGGTTGCAAGTGGCACGTAGGCGAAGCCCAGGTCGATGGTGATACCGCGCGCCTTCTCTTCCGGCAGGCGATCGGTATCGACGCCGGTCAGGGCACGCACCAGGCTTGTCTTGCCGTGGTCGATATGCCCTGCCGTGCCGACGATCATAGCCGGCTCCGTCTCCCGAAGCCTGGCCGTGTCAGGCCGGCTTGCGCTTCATGAACGCCGAGCGCAGGCAACTCGCCACCAGCTCACCCCGCTGGTTATGCGCCTGGTGCTCGAACTCCACCACGCCGGCTTCCGGGCGGGATTTGCTGGCGCGGATTTTCCGCACGATCGATTTCATTCGCAACGTATCGCCGTGGAACACCGGCTTGGGGAAATTCACATCCGTCATGCCCAAATTGGCGATGGTGGTGCCGAGCGTGGTGTCGCCGACGGAGATGCCGATCATCAGCCCAAGCGTGAACAGCGAGTTCACCAGCCGTTGGCCGAACTCGGTCTTCTTGGCGAATTCCTCATCCAGATGCAGCGGCTGGGGATTATGGGTCAGCGCGGTGAACAGCACGTTGTCCATCTCGGTCACGGTGCGGGTGATGTCGTGTTCGAACGCCTGGCCCTCGAAGAATTCCTCAAAATACAAGCCGGCCATTGTTGTCTCTCCTGGGTTGATTTGGTTTCAGCGAAGCACTTCGGACAGCGCGCCCAGCGCGTTCAGCGCCGGCGCGAAGCCGCTATAGGGACCGGTCTGCACGATCGCCTCGATCACCTCGGTCTTGCTCAGGCCGACATTCAGCGCGGACTCGCCGAATTTCTGCACCTGACCGAGCTTCAGCGCGGTGAATGCCGCAACCGCCACCAGCGCGCGTTCGCGCCGCTCCAGCCCCGGGCGGTGCCAGATCTCGCCATAGCCCCATTGAATGGCGATCGGATACAGCGCGGAGGTAACCGGATTGTCCGGCGCGGCATAGCCGCCCGTCGCCCGCTCGCCGTGCAGCGCCCGCATCACCGCTTCGCCCATGGCGGTCAACGCGTCCAACGAGGCGGGCGGCGGCAGTTCGTTCGGAATGGCGACCTTGCGGTCGGCAAAAACCCGTGCGGCGGCTGCCAATGCCTCCTCGCTGGCGGGTAGTCCGGCGTAGATGCCGATCTGGATGCAGATTTCCTGGATGGCGCGCGGCGTCAGGCCAAGTTCCAGCGCGGCGGCGGTAAACTCGGCGAGATGGCGCAGGCGCTGGACCGAGGCGAGGGCCGCCAGCGTGCAGATCATCCGGTCCGCGAGGCCGAGCCCGGGCCGGGTCCACACGCCGCCGAATACCGCCTCGGTGATCATGGTGTCGTAGCCGGGGGCACTGCTTTTCGGCTGGGTCCCATCGGCGTCGGCGGGGAACAGCCGTGCGCGCATGGCCTGTCCCCGCGCGCGCAAGGTATCCCGTTCCGTCATTTGCTTCCCCCGCTTCGCCAGCCCGTTCCGATCGCTCGGGTTGATTGAAGCCCGCCACGCCGGTTCGGGCAAATCAGCCCCGGGGGAAGGCCGCAGGCCTTGGGGTCAGTTCTCCAGGCCGGGCAGCTGGCCGGGCCGGCCGAACAGCCAACCCTGCCCGAATTTAACACCGAGCTCCGCCATCACCAGGGCCTCCGCCTCGGTCTCGATCCGTTCCGCGACCACCTGCGCGCCGACCGAGTGGGCCAGATCCCGCATGGCGGCGACGAAGCAGCGCGGCGGCCCGCCCAAAGCCGCGGCACGGACATAGGCTCCGTCGATCTTCACGAAATCGAAGCGGAACTCCTGCAGATAGTGGAACGTCGCCGGACCCGCGCCGAAATCATCCAGGCACACCGGCACGCCGGCAGCGCGCAACCGTTCGAGCGTGGTCGCGGCGGTGCCGAAATCGACGATCTCCGCTGTTTCGGTCAGTTCGATCAGCAGGCGAGGGGATTGCTGCGCCGGTCCGGCGCAGCCCGCAATGTTTCCGCCGATCAAGGTGAGCGCGCGTTCCTGAAACCGCCGGCTCTGAACCGACAAACCGGAAAAATTCACTGCCACGCGGGCGCCCGGCGCCGCGCGCAGGGCGGCCAGCGCCTTTGCCAGCACTGCCAGATCGAGTTCTTCCACCAGTCCGGCCGCTTCAGCGAACG
Source organism: uncultured Acetobacteraceae bacterium (assembly GCA_903847525.1). Classification (GTDB taxonomy): domain Bacteria; phylum Pseudomonadota; class Alphaproteobacteria; order Acetobacterales; family Acetobacteraceae; genus PALSA-911. Next base: position 7,111 of record CAINEA010001004.1, read on the forward strand.
TGACGAATTCCTGGGGGGTGCATTGTGGGTCGGATGCCGACTGGATCGGCCGTAACAATGCCTCGAAATGTTGTACCGAGCGATCCGTCAGGGAAACCACGGGCTGGTAGGCCATCCGAAAGCGGCCCTGCGTGATCGTCTCGCGCATCGCCTTCGTCCGGGCATCGGCCTGGGCGATATAGCTGGCCAGCCCGCGATACAGTCCGAACGGCAAGGCGCCTTCCGGCTTTCCCGGCGCCGCGCGTGTCAGCGCCTCCATTGCCGTGGCCAGGCGTTGAAGGTCGGTGCGTAGAAGGGCGCTATGAGCAAGGCCGTTGTGCGCAACGCCGCTGCGCTGGGGATCGATCAGACCCCAGTCCAGGCTGGCATGGAGGGGAGCACGAAAGCCATCGGTGTCGACCGAAGCCGGAAGGTCGGTTCCGGCGAAACGGATGCCAGGGTCATGGTTGGGAGCGGTTGCGGACATGCGGCCTGCCAATGACAAGCCATGATAATGGCTCCGCCAGGTTAATTACGGATGAATGACGGTCCGCTTTCGCGCCGTGAGCTGGCTTTCGATGGTCCAGGCGTTCAGCCAGACGTTCAGAGCGCCGCGAACAGCCGTGCCAGCAATGGCACGATCAGCGCCGTGGTCAGCCCGTTCAGCCCGATCGCCAGCCCGCCGAACGCGCCCGCCGTCTCGCTCAGCAGCAGCACCCGGGCCGTGGCCAGGCCATGCCCCGCGGTGCCCGCGGCCAGCCCCTGCGCCGGCCAGCTGGTGATGCGCAGCACCCGCATCACCGGCCCCAGCAGCATGATGGCGCTGATGCCGGTGATCAGCACGAATACGGCCGTCAGGGACGGCTCGCCGCCGATCTGCTCGGCAATGCCCATGGCGATCGGCGTGGTGACCGATTTCGGCGCCAGCGACAGCACCACCAAATGGCTGGCGCCCATCAGCCTGGCGATCAGCATGGCGCTGGCGGCCGCGATCAATGATCCCGCCAGCAACGCCGGGACCAATGCCCTGGCGGAACGGCGGATCAGGCGCAGATTGGCATACATCGGCACGGCCAGCGCCACCGTCGCCGGGCCGAGCAGGAACTGCACATATTGTGCGCCCTGGAAATACAATTGGTACGGCGTGCCGGTGACCAGCAGCAGGCAGACGATCAGGCCGATGGCGATCAGCATCGGATTGGCCATCGTATGCCCGCCCAGCCGCGAGCTGATCGCCATCGCCGCCTGATAGGCAAGCAATGTAACCGCCAGCCCCAGCAG